>NZ_JAIVPF010000054.1:0-111637 GCF_053528595.1 Leucobacter sp.
CCTACCCACTCGCCCGTGGGCCACGGAACTCCGGGGTCGGCGTCGCCTCGTGCGCGAGGACCCCTCGGCAGGATGCACCCCGGTTCCGAGACACCCGTAACATTCACCCGCGCCGCTCGCAGCCCGGGCAGAATGGAGAGCTATGGACTGGCAGACCCCCGAGGACTCGTTCCCCACCGACTTCATCACGGATGCGCAGCTGCGCGCGCTCATGGGGCGGCCGCCGATCTCGGGCGGCTGGCGCGACGGAGACCCGGTGGGCGAGCGCGAGTTCGTCTCGATCGGCGCGGTCACCACCGAGGCGGGCGTCGAGATCCCGAACGCGCGCATCGCCTACGAGACCTTCGGGGAGCTGAACGAGCGCCGGGACAACGCGATCCTCGTCTTCCACGCGCTCACCGGCGACAGCCACCTCGTCGGCTCCGCGGGGCCCGGGCACCCCACCGACGGATGGTGGTCGGAGATCGTCGGCCCGGGGCGGCCGCTCGACACGGACCGCTACTGCATCGTCGCGCCCAACGTGCTGGGCGGCTGTCAGGGGTCGACCGGACCGGGCTCCCTCGACCCGACGGGCCGGGAATGGGGAGGCCGCTTCCCGTACCTCACGATCCGCGATCAGGTGGCCGCGACGGCGCGCTTCGCCGATGAGATCGGGATCGAGCGCTTCCAGGCGGTGATCGGCGGATCGATGGGGGGCATGCACGCCCTCGAGTGGAGCATCTCGCACCAGGACCGCGCGGCCCGCCTCGC
The DNA here is from genome assembly GCF_053528595.1 of Leucobacter sp. Lineage (NCBI taxonomy): Bacteria > Bacillati > Actinomycetota > Actinomycetes > Micrococcales > Microbacteriaceae > Leucobacter > Leucobacter sp. The sequence goes on from NZ_JAIVPF010000054.1 coordinate 751, forward strand.
GGTGATCGCCGCGCCTCCGGTGACGACGGCGGACCAGATCGGGCTCAACCTCGTGCAGTTGGAGGCGATCCGCTCCGACCCCTCGTACCGGGGCGGCAACTACTACGACGCGCCCGACGGCATCGGCCCGCACCACGGTCTCGCGACGGCCCGGCGCCTCGCCCTGCTCAACTACCGCAGCAACACCGAGCTCGACGACCGCTTCGGCCGCTCCTGGCAGTCGGCGGTCAGCCCGCTCGGCGGCGGCGGACGCTTCGCCGTGGAGTCGTACCTCGACTTCCACGGCAACAAGTTCACGCGCCGCTTCGACGCGGGCAGCTACGTGACGCTGGTGCAGGCGATGAACTCCCACGACGTCGGCCGGGGGCGAGGCGGGGTGCGCGCCGCGCTCTCGACCCTCGAACTGCCCACGCTGGTGCTCGGCATCCCGAGCGATCGCCTCTTCACCCTCGAGGGGCAGGACGAGATCGCCCGCCACACCCCGGGCAGTCTCGACGGGGATCGCGCCACCCGCATCGACTCCCCCTTCGGGCACGACGCCTTCCTCATCGAGTTCGAGAAGGTCGGCGCACAGCTCACCCGGCTGCTGGCGGTCTGATCGGGTCCATCCGCTCAACCCGGGCCTGAGCTGCTCTCGCTCTCGATCGAGTGCCGCAGCGCGGACGCATCTCGCGCGAGCGTTCGCACCAGTCCGACGAGGTCGTCCTCCGCGATCCTCCTGTAGTTCTCAGCGAATGCGCCATCGAAGCTCGCGTCCGGGCTCTCCGCGATCAGAGGATACGAGCCGAACTCCTTCCCGAGTTGCCCGAGCGCTTCGGCAGCTGCGCTCAACACGCGCTCGACGCTCCGGTCCTCGGCATGCGGCAACCAGACCAGATCCAGCAGATAGAACTCCGAAGTCTCGATCGCCGCCGAGAGTCGTTCGATAGGAGGCAGGGTCTCGAGCCAGCGCTCGATGAAGGCATCACACGCTCGCTCATCCACCGGCATCACATCTTCGCGGAGCATCACCACCACATCGGAGATCGAAAGATGCGATGCGATCCCGATCGCTTCCTCGAGACGACCACCCGTGATCGCTGGTGGAAGCACTGCCCTACCTGACCCATCCATTGCTGATTTTTCCCGTCGTCTTCGAATACGTCACGACAATGGTCTTCCCCCGATATATCCACTGAGCTTGCCACGCACTCTTGCCATTCTTATATGGAAGGTGTTTCCCATAGGCCATAGCCCGCGCCATCAGATCGGCCACCTTACCTTTGGAGGTCGCTCCAACCGAAGGCCATTTGTGTTTGGGGTTGAGAATATGGTTCCACTTATTTACGTCGAGTTTCTTAGTTAAGTATGTTTTCGCCTCCGAGTGCACTTTCGTTTGCTTAACCTTAGTTGAGACATATTTAATGCCCTTTTTGACCAGCTCTCTGATAATCACCCAGAAGGCCAGCGGCGCAGTAGGACGGATCGCGAGCAGAGGCATCGCAGAGCTATCGGACGCACCATCAGCACTCTCGCGCTCCAGATAGACAAGCGTAGACCTTCCCTCATCCGCCTCAGGAAGCTCACCTCCTCGCGTCGCTGAGAGCCCTAGCGGCCCTCGTTCCTGACTCGCTTCAGCGGACACGAACTCCACCGCTAGCGGCGATCCGCCAGACAGCACAAGCAACGATGCCAAGAGCACGGCGAGAGTCACCTGAAGGCTTCGCATATTTACAGGTTTTGAGAACATAACAAGAAATGATTTCCAAGCTGAGGAGGGGCTCAAAACTGCATAAAGCAATCTCAATGAACAACATCACCAGATGTACTAGTCACTCTCCCGAAGCAACAACATCACCAAGCGATATGTCCCCCAAACAGGGGACATATCGCGGAGAATTCAGCAAACTGTCCAAGATCAGCCTCCCTAATCGACACCTATGTGATAACTTGCCCAGAGGTGCCATGGACCGGCCCCGTACCCACCCCAGAATCGAGGTTCCGCCCATGCCCCGTTCGATCCCGCTGCGCGCTTCCACCACCGCACTGGCCCTGCTCGCCACCGCGACGCTGGCGCTGACCGGATGCTCGGGCGACGGCAAGACCGGAGCCGAGGCCACCGCGGAGGACGGGCCGCTCGGGAAGTACCTGTCGGCGCTCTGGGACGGCGAGGAGTACACGCAGGAGAAGCTGGACGCCGAGACGAAGCAGACCGAGGAGCTCGTCGCCGAGTGCATGAGCGAGGAGGGCTTCGAGTACGTTCCGGACGTGCAGAACGGCGGGACCGTCTACAGCTCCGAGAGCGACGAGATCGACTGGAACTCGGAGGAGTTCGTCGAGCAGTACGGCTACGGAATCGTGAACTGGCCGGGCATGGACGACATGCCCGAGGACACCGGCGAAGAGTACGTCGACCCCAACCAGGACTACGTCGAGTCGCTCAGCGAGTCGGAGCAGCAGGCCTACTACGAGGCGCTGAACGGCCCGGGCCCCACCGACGAGGAGATCGCCGCGATGGAGGACGAGGACGGCGGCTACGAGTGGGACTGGACGACGAGCGGCTGCTACGGCTCGGCGCAGCACCAGGTGCAGACCGAGAGCAACGGCGGCATGGCCGCGTACGAGGATCCCGAGTTCGCGGAGCTCTTCGAGGCCACCAATGAGCTCTACGAGGCCACCTGGAGCGACGAGAGCCAGAACGACGACGTGATCGCGCTCAACCGCGAGTGGGCGGAATGCATGGCCGATGCCGGCTACGACGGCTTCTCCTCCCCCATGCTGGCGCAGCAGACGCTGAGCGACGAGTACTACGAACTGCAGATGCCCGACGGCGAAGAGGGCGAGTGGCAGGAGCCGAGCGCGGCCGACAAGAAGAAGTTCCAGGAGCGCGAGATCGAGGTGGCGCTGACCGATCGAGACTGCAAGAAGAAGCTCGCCTACGAGGACGAGCTCCTCGAGATCCAGTTCGACCTCGAGCAGAAGTTCGTCGACGAGCACCGGGCCGAGCTGGACGCCCTGGTCGCCAAGCACGGCGTCGAGAAGAAGCAGTAGCCGGTGGCGTCGCTGAGGCGAGGGCGCCGAGGGAACGCGGAGCAGGACCCGGCAGGGCAGGATCCCGCGGCGCAGGAACCGGCGCCGGCCGAACTCGGAGCGCCCGGGACGGCGACCGCCGATCCCGGGATCCGGAAGGCGAAGCGCAGTTGGTCGGGCACCCGCCTCGTGGCCCTGATCGCGGGCGTGGCCGTGGTGTCGCTGCTCGCCGGCATCGCGGTGATGCAGTTCGTGGTGTCGCCGGCCGAGATCGCGGCGCGCACCGCACCGCCGGAACCCGGCCCGGTCACCGCCCCCGTCGAGGAGCGCGTGATCGAGAACACCATCGTGGCGCGCGGCGAGGTCACCTACGCCGACGCGGTCGACGTGGAGATCGACGCCGCGGGCGGCGAGGACCGTCCCGTCGTCACGGGGCACGTGCCCGAGATCGGCACGGTGTTCAAGGCCGGGAACGTCGCGCTCGAACTGGCCGGACGTCCCGTCATCGTGCTGCCGGGCACGCTTCCCGCGTATCGCTCGCTGAACGTGGGCATGCGCGGTCCCGACGTGGTGCAGCTCAAAGAGGCGCTGAACGCCATGGGTTATGCGGCCGGGGACCCGGGATCGGATCTGTTCGAGTACGACACCGCCACCGCCCTCGGCGCGCTCTACGAGCAGACCGGGTACGAGGCGGCGAACGGCGGCGCCGAGGCTCAGCTCGCACTGCGCGACGCCGAACGGGCGGTGCGCGACGCCAACACCTCGGTCGCGCAGGCGCAGGCCGAGCTGCAGGAGGCCGTGGACGGCGGGGCCAGGAACGTGATCGGCGAGCAGGCCGCGGTGAACTCGGCGTGGGAGGCGCTCTCGGACGCGCAGGAGACGCTCGTCACCGCTCAGGAGGGCGTGCTGCCGCGGCTCCCGTCGAGCGAGGTGCTCTTCCTCAGCGATCTGCCGCGCCGTGTCGACGACGTCTCGGTGACCCGCGGCGACATCCTCTCGGGCTCGCCCATGAGCGTCTCCGGGGCGGCCCTCACCATCACCGGCACCTTCTCGAAGCAGGACGCCGATCTGCTGAGCGAGGGGGACGAGGCGTTCTACCCCGGACCCGACGGCGACGAGCTCAGCGCCACCGTGGAGAAGATCACCGCGCCCCGATCCGGCGGCGGCTCCGACGGGGAGAACGACGAGAGCGGTGAGGGCGGCGGTCAGGGCGGTGGAGACCGCTACACCGTGACGCTCTCCCCGGGGGAGCTCACCCCCGAGCAGATCGACGTGCTCCGCGGCACGAACGTGCGCCTGCGCATCCCCATCGCATCGACCGACGGCGAGGTGCTCGCGGTGCCCATCGCCGCACTGTCCGCCGGGTCCGGTGGCGAGGATCGTGTGGAACTGCTGATCGACGTCAAGAACGGCGCGGACGCCGAGACCGAGATCGTCCCGGTCGAGGCCGGGCTCGCCGCAGACGGCTTCGTGGAGATCACCTCCGAGGATCCGCGGGTCGCCGCGGGAGCGAAAGTCGTGGTCGGCCGGTGAGCGGTATCGACGAGCTGCTGGCGGGTGCCGAGGATCCCTTCCCGGACACCGAGGCCGAGCCCCGGCCGCGCGCCGCGGACCGCCGGGTGGTGCGCGAGGCGCGGCGCCGGGCTCGCGCCCGTGCGCGAGCCGCGCGCGCGGGAGGCTCGGCTCCCGCCGGTGATCCCGACTACTCCGGCCCCGTCATCCGGCTCGACGACGTCACCCGGTTCTTCCCGGGGCCGCCGCCGGTCAACGCGCTGCGCGGGGTCGACCTCACGGTCGAGCGCGGCGACTACCTGGCCATCGTCGGCCCCTCGGGTTCGGGCAAATCGACCATGCTCAACACCCTCGGCCTGCTCGATCGGCCCAGCACGGGGCGCTTCCTCTTCGAGGGCGTCGACGTCTCGCGCCTCGGCGACGACGAGCGCGCCGCCCTGCGCAGCCGGGCGATCGGCTTCGTGTTCCAGTCGTTCCATCTGCTCCCCACGCGCACCGTGCTCGAGAACGTGATGCTCGCGGGCACCTACGCCGGCCTGGGGCATGAGCAGCGGGAACCGCTGGCTCGCGCGGCGCTCGAGCGGGTCGGCCTCTCGCACCGCGTCGACTTCTCCCCCGCGACGCTCTCCGGCGGCGAGCGCCAGCGCGTCGCCATCGCACGCGCGGTCTGCACGTCGCCGAGACTGCTGCTGGCCGACGAGCCCACCGGCAATCTCGACCGCGAGAACTCCGCTTCGATCATGCGCCTCTTCGACGAGCTGGGCGCCGACGGACTCACGATCGTGATGATCACACACGACGAGGCCGTCGCGGCGTCGGCCGGACGGCGCGTGCGCATGCACGACGGCGAACTCTCGGAGCTGGCGTGAAGCGCGGGCTCCGCGACCGGGAGGGGACGTCGGAGGCGCGGGTGCACCGCGGGCGACTGCGCGGCCTCGGCCGCCCTCGGCAGCTCGCGATCTCCCTGCGCGATCTGGTGCACGAGTCGCTGGAGGGGGTCGGTGCGCGGCCGTCGCGGCTCGTGATCACCCTGATCGGCACCGTGCTCGGGATCGCCTCGCTGGTCGCGACGATCGGATTCGCCCAGACCGCGGCGGGCCAGATCGCCCAGCAGTTCGACGTGCTCGCGGCGACCCGGGTCACCGTCGAGCCGGGCTCCACGAGCACGCCGGGCGGCAAGGACCGCGCCACCTCCCGCATCCCGTGGGACGCGGTGGAGCGCACGGAGACCCTCGCCGGGGTGGAGCGGGCGGCGCTCTACGCGAAGGTGCCGAGCGCTCCGCGGGTGGACGCCGTGCAGGTGCAGGATCCCTCGGCCGCGCAGCGGAGCTCGCCGCCCGTGATCGCCGCCTCGCCGGAGCTGCTGGACGTGGTGCGCGGTTCGGTGCAGACGGGCCGCTTCTACGACGCGGGGCACGAGGAGCGGCGGGATCGTGTGGCGGTGCTCGGAGCGGCCGCCGCCGAGCAGCTCGGGATCAACCGGGTCACGGGACAGCCCGCGGTGTTCATCGGAGACCGCGCGTACACGGTCATCGGCATTCTCGGGGAGGTGGGCACGCGCAGCGGGCTGCTCGACTCCGTGATCGTGCCCGTGAGCACGGCTCGCGCCGGTCTCGGGCTCACCGCGGCCGACAGCCTCGACCTGCGCATCGACATCGGCGCGGGCTCGGTGGTCGCGCGGCAGGCCCCGCTCGCACTCGACCCGAACGACCCCGACTCCTTCAAGGTGGCGGCGCCCAGCAGCACGAACGAGCTGCAGTCGAACGTGGAGGCCGACATCAACGTGCTCTTCCTCGCGATCGGCGTCGTGGCGCTGATCGGCGGCGGCATCGGCATCGCCAACGTCACCCTGCTCTCCGTGTCCGAGCGACGCGGCGAGATCGGGCTGAGGCGCGCCCTGGGCGCCCGCACCCGGGACATCGCACGCCAGTTCATCCTCGAATCGCTCACGACGGGCGTGCTGGGCGGCCTCATCGGGGTGGCCGTGGGGCTCTTCGCGCTGATCGCGGTGTGCCTGGTCCAGCAGTGGACCCCCGTGATCGCCCCCTGGGCCGCGCCGCTCGGCGTGGTGGTCGGCGCGGTGGTGGGCCTGGCCGCGGGAGGCTATCCCGCCGTGAAGGCGGCCCGGATCGAGCCGGTCGACGCGCTGCGCGACGCCTGAGGAGTCCGGCTGCCCGGCCGTCCCGGGCGAAGCGCGGGAGGCGCCGCCCCGCCGGCCGGACTGCTCGTGACCCGCGTCGGCGACTCGCGGCTACTCGCGAGTCGCCGCTTCGGCCTCCAGGAGGTCCGCCTGGGGCTGATCGGCGACGACGAGCTCCTTGAAGAACCCGATCACCGTCTCCCGCTCCTCGGGGGTCATCGCCGCCGCCACGGCGAAGCGTCGCGCATGCTGGCGGCCGATCGTGTCGCGGGCCGTTCTGCGCGTCGACTCGGTGACTCTGATGAGCGTCGTGCGCCGGTCGGTCGGATGGGCGGAGCGGGTGAGATGCCCCGCTGCGACCAGACGGTCGATGAGCTTGGTGGTCGACGCCGGCGAGATGTCGACGGCGCGGGCGATGTCCTTGGGCGTCACCGCCTCGCCCCGGCGCTGAGCGCCCATGATCATGCGGATCGCCCGCATGTCGGTCTCGTTCAAGCGCATGTACTGGGCGGAGAGCTTCGCCAGCGCGCGCCAGGCCTCCTGCCACTCGCCGAGCGCTTCCATCACCGCGAACGACTGCGCCGCATCGCTGGGGTGCAGCCGGTCGGTGTCGAGGAGAGACGGGTCGAGCGAGTCGCGCCGAGCGGCCGCGTCGGATTCGCTGCGAATGCTCATGTCTCCAGTATATATGTCTTATGCTAGGTTTACTTTTAGCTTGGCTAAAGAAATAACACTCCGCACGGCCCGCACGACTGGAGATGACGATGACCCCTTCGACCTCGATGAAGCCCACGACCGCCGCAGCCGCGCGGCGCGAGACCAAGCCGGACCAGGCGACGGGCGTCCACCTCGCTCCCGGTGCGCTGGTGGCCTCCGCGACACCCGCCGCGCAGGCGGGCCCGCCCCACGTGGAGCAGCCCGTCTCCTACGACGCGGTCCTCCTGTCGGGTTTCGGCGGGCCCGAGGGTCCCGACGACGTCATGCCCTTCCTGCGCAACGTCACTCGCGGACGCGGGATACCGGACGAGCGGTTGGAGGACGTCGCCCACCACTATCGCGCCTTCGGAGGCGTGAGCCCGATCAACGAGCAGAACCGGCGGCTGCGCGCCGCGCTCGAGGAGGCCCTCGCCGCAGCGGGGATCGATGTGCCCGTCTACTGGGGGAACCGCAACTGGGCGCCCTACCTCGACGACGTGCTGGCGCAGGCCGCCCAGGACGGGGTGCGCCGCATGCTCGCGATTCCGACGAGCGCCTACTCCTCGTACTCGTCGTGCCGCCAGTATCGCGAGGACTGGGCGGACGCCCTCGAGTCCGCCGGGCTGCAGGGCACCCTGCAGATCGACAAGGTGCGCCAGTTCTTCTCGCATCCTGGATTCGTGCAGCCGTTCGTCGACGGGCTCGCCGATGCGCTGCGCGCCGCGGAGCGCGCGGGGCACGAGCGTTCGCGGATCGAGGTCCTCTTCTCGACCCACAGCATCCCCACGGCCGATGCGCGGCTCTCGGGGGCCGGACTCTTCGACGGGGTCGACGGCGGCGCCTATGCCGCCCAGCACCGCGCCGTCGCCGAACGGGTGATGTCGGAAGCGGCCCCCGGCGTGGCCTGGCAGCTCGTCTACCAGTCGCGCTCGGGCGCGCCCACGACGCCGTGGTTGGAGCCCGACATCAACGACGCCGTCGAGGCGCTGGAGGATCGCACCGCGGTGCTGATCGTTCCGGTCGGCTTCGTGAGCGACCACCTCGAGGTGCTGTGGGACCTCGATCGCGAGGCGCGCGAGACCGCCGAGCGAGCGGGTCTGTGGGTGCGCCGCATCCCCACCCCCGGCACGGACCCGGTATTCGTCGACGCGCTCGTCGACCTGGTCGAGGAACGCGTCGTCGGCAGGCCCGTGGGGCGACGCGCGAACGTCACCGGGATCGGCCCCTGGTTCGACGTGTGCCGGCCCGGATGCTGCGCGAAGGGCGGCGCCATCCCCCGCCCGGCCATCGCGGGAATCGCCCCCTAGCGGCGTTCGCGCAGGCGGGGGATCCTGCGCGGCGCTCGAGTACAAACGCGAATGAGAGGCGGTGCATCGCATGATCGATCGAGATGGAGCATCGCACGCGGGTTCCGCGGCCATCGGGACCCCCGCGGGTTCCGAGGACTCCCTCCGCGCCCGGCCGAACCCCGACGGGGAGGCACCGCTGGCGCTGGTGCTCGGAGGAACGGGGTATGTCGGGGCCGGTTGATCCCGAGACTCCTCGCGGGCGGCTATCGGCTGCGAGTGCTCGCGCGCTCCCCGGCACGGGTGTCGTCGGCTCCCTGGGCGGAGCAGGTCGACCTCGTCGTCGGCGACGCGACGGATCGTGAGGTGGTGGACGCCGCGGTCTCGGGGGCCGACTTCGTGTATCACCTGCTGCATTCGATGTCGGCGGGCAAGCGCTTCGCGGAGGCCGATCGCCGGATCGCCGGAAACGTGGCGAGCGCCGCGGATGCGCACGGTGCGAGGAGGATCGTCTACCTCGGCGGCCTGCATCCCGAGGGCGAGCGGCTGTCGGCCCATCTCGCCTCCCGGCAGGAGGTCGGCGAGATCCTCCTGCGCGCCCGCACCCCGGCCCTGGTGCTGCAGGCGGGGGTGATCATCGGGTCCGGCTCGGCATCGTTCGAGATGGTGCGCCACCTGACCGAGGTGCTGCCGGTCATGCCCGCCCCGCGATGGGTGCGCAACTTCATCCAGCCGATCGCGATCCGAGATGTGCTGCACTATCTGCTCGCCGCGCCGCGCGTCGACGCCGAGCTGAACGCCGCACTGGACATCGGGGGTCCCGACGTGCTGCGATACGGGCAGATGATGAACGGCTATGCGGTCGAAGCCGGGCTCCCGCAGCGGCGGATCAGTGCACTGCCCGTGCTGACGCCGAAGCTCGCCTCGCACTGGGTGGGCCTCGTGACGCCCGTGCCGCGCCAGATCGCGCGTCCGCTGGTGGAGTCGCTGCAGCACGACTGCGTGATGATCAGCCGCGATATCGACGACTGGATCCCCCCGCCGCCCGACGGGCTCACCGGGTATCGTCGCGCGGTGCGCCTCGCGCTGGGGCGCATCGAGCTGGACGAGGTCGAGACCAGCTGGGTGGACACCCGGATGCCGAGCGCACCGAGCGATCCGATGCCGAGCGACCCCGAGTGGGCGGGCAGAACCGTGTTCGTCGATGCGCGGCAGAAGACCTCCGCGGCGGATCCGGCCGACGTCTGGAGGTCGATCTCGCAGATCGGCGGCGCGACCGGATGGTACTCCGCCCCGGCGCTCTGGGCGCTGCGCGGCCTCCTCGATCGCGTGCTCGGCGGAGTGGGACTGCAGCGCGGCAGACGCTCGCGGGAGCGATTGGCCGAGGGCGACGCGCTCGATGTGTGGCGGGTCGAGCTGCTCGTGCCGGGGCGCCTGCTGAGACTGCGCGCCGAGATGCGCGTCCCCGGGGAGGCGTGGCTCGAACTGGGCGTCGATCCGGCGGGCTCGGGCTCCACCTACCGGCAGCGAGCCGTGTTCTTCCCCCGCGGGCTCGGAGGACGGCTGTACTGGCTCTCGATGCTGCCCTTCCACGGCCTGATCTTCAGCGGCATGGTCAACCGCATCGTCACGACCTCGGAGGCGCGCTCGGCGCGCGGATCCCGGGAGGATCCCGAGGCGCCGCCGCCGACCGCGTCCTGATACGAGCGGACGCATCGGGACGTTGGGCCGCCTCTCACCTTCGGGGCGTAGTCTCAGCGGGTACATCGAATGCGAAGGATCGGGATCAGGACTGTGACAGTGGTGCGGGTGAGTCGCTCCGCGCGAACCATCGGGTTCGTCGCGACCGTATCGGCCGCGCTGCCGCTGTGCCTTATCGGCTGCGCAGCCGTTCCGAGTGCGGGCGTGCAGGCCGCCGAACTGCGCGCGGCCGTCGATTCCGACCTGCTCGAGGTGCCGGCGACCCGCATCTACGACATCGCCGACACCCGGCTGCTGACTCCGGCCGACAACCCGGTGCTGCAGACCCTGCTCGACGACCGGGTCTCCTCCTCCGGCTACATCGTGCTCAGCGACGGCGTGATCACCGAGGCGCAGTACGAGGTGAGCGCCGAGGGCCTGCCCGAAGCCGAATTCGTCCTCACCGAGCCGACGGCGCTGCGCCGCGCGAACAGCGAGGTCGGCACCGTGACGGTGACCGGCACGCTCTCCGTGAACGGTTCGGTGCGCAACGGCACGAGCGTGCGCCTCACCCCGACGGCGCTGAGCAAGGACGCCGCCGAGTTCGACGTCACCCTCAGCATCCCGGACAACCCGCTCATCGCCAGCGGCGAGCTCCCGATCGACGAGATCTCGGCGCACCTCGTGCTCGTCGCCCGCTGACGGCGAACCTGCGCCGTCTCCGACCCGCCGATTGAGCGAGCGGAGCGAGGCGGAGCGAGGCGGAACCCGAGATCCTCGATTTCGATCTCGCTGCGCTCCGCGCGATCAGCGGGAGGGCGGCCGCCTACTCGTAGCGCTGCCGCTTCGTCGCGTCGTGGATCTCGCCGACGAGCTCCTCGATCACGTCCTCGAGGAACACGACACCCAGCTCTGCGCCCTCCGAGTCGTGGATGCGGGCGAGGTGGATCCCGCGCGCCTGCATGCGCGCGAGCACGTCCTCCAGCTCGGTGGCGGCGTGGACCGACACCATCTCGCGGATGCGCTTCGGCGGGATGGGCTCGGCGATCCGGTCCTCCCCCAGCCGCACGAGATCCTTGATGTGCACGTAGCCGTCGAGCTCGCCGTCGGCCCCGGCGATCGGGTACCGGGAGAACCCGTGACGCGCGACCGCGGCCTCCACGTCGCCCGGAGTCGATCCCGCGGGCAGCACCACGAGCCGGTCGAGCGGCACGAGCAGATCCTCGGCCCGCTTCGTGGTGAACTCGAACGCCGCGGTGAGCGCGCCGCTGCGATCCTCGAGCACGCCCTCGCGCGTCGAGTGGCTCACGATGCTCGCGACCTCCTCGAGCGTGTACGTGCTGTTCGTCTCCGACTTCGGCTCGACGCCGAAGAGGCGCAGCACCCCGTTCGCGGTGGCGTTGAGCGCGGCGATCACGTGGCGCAGCAGGCGCGACACCGCGACGAGCGGGGGCGCGAGCAGCAGCACGGCCTGATCCGGCATCGAGAACGCGGCGTTCTTCGGCACCATCTCGCCGAACACCACGTGGAGGTAGGAGACGCCCAGCAGGGTCAGCACGAAGGCGGTGATGCTCACCGCCTCGGGCGCGAGCCCCGTCCAGGCGAGCGGTCCCTCCAGCAGGTGGTGGATCGCGGGCTCCGAGACGTTGAGGATCAGCAGCGAGCACACGGTGATGCCCAGCTGGCTGGTCGCGAGCATGAGCGTGGCGTGCTCCATCGCGTAGAGCGCGGTCTTCGCGCGCTTCGACCCGGCCTCGGCCCTCGGCTCGATCTGGGAGCGCCGGGCGGAGATCACCGCGAACTCCGCGCCCACGAAGAACGCGTTGATCACGAGCAGCACCACGAGCCAGACGATGCCCATCCAGTCGTTCATCGTCCGTCCTCCCCGTCGTCGCCCGCACCCTCCGGCAGCGGCACGCTCGTGTAGCGCAGCCGCGCGATGCGGCGCCCGTCCATGCGCTCGACGCGCAGGGTGCCGCCGTCGGGGAGCGTCACCTCGTCGCCCGGCTCGGGGATGCGCCCGAGCTCGCGCAGCACGAAGCCGGCGACCGTGTCGTACTCGTCGCTGTCGGGGATGCCGATGCCGGTCTGGTCGAGCACCTCGTCGGGTCGCAGGTCGGCGGGGAAGGTCATCTCGTCGGCCGTGCCGACCACGCCGGCCGCGGCGCGATCGTGCTCGTCGGCGACCTCGCCCACGATCTCCTCGACGAGGTCCTCGAGGGTGACGATGCCGGCGGTGCCGCCGTACTCGTCCACCACGATGGCCAGCTGGAAGCCGGTGGAGCGCAGCTCCTCGAGCAGCTGGTCGAGCCGCATGGTCTCCGGTACGCGCACCGGCTCCTCCGCGAGCGCGGCGACCGGCACCTCCGGGCGCCTGGCCCGGGGCACGGCGACCGCCTGCTTCACGTGCACGACCCCCACCACGTCGTCGCGATCCTCGTCGATCACGGGGAAGCGCGAGAATCCGGTGCGGCCGGACAGCTCGAGCACGGCCGTGGCGGGTTCGAGCCGCTGCAGGCTCTCCACCTTGAGGCGCGGCGTCATCACGTCGGCCGCGGTCAGCTCCGAGAAGCGCAGCGTGCGGTCGAGCAGCGTCGCCGTGTCGGCCTCGAGCAGGCCGGCGCTCGCGGAGTGCCGCACGAGCGAGGAGAGCTCCTCGGCCGATCTGGCCCCCGAGAGCTCCTCCTTCGGCTCGATGCCGATCCCGCGCAGGATGCCGTTGGCGCTGCCGTTGAGCACGAGGATCGCCGGCTTGAACGTCGCGGTGAACGCGCCCTGCGCCGGCATCACCAGGCGCGCCGTCGCGAGCGGCCTGGCGAGCGCGAAGTTCTTGGGCACGAGCTCGCCCACGATCATGGAGAAGACGGTCGCGAGCGCGACCGCGACGGGTGCGCTGACGGCGCGACGCAGCCCCTCGGGCACGCCCAGCGCCCCGAGCGGGCCGTCGAGGAAGCCGCTGATGGCGGGCTCGAGGGTGTAGCCCGCGAGCAGCGTGGTGAGCGTGATGCCCAGCTGGGCGCTCGACAGGTGCGTCGAGGTGATCGACAGACCGCGGATCACGCGGTCGAGGCCGCGCTCGCCGGCGGCTCTGCGCCGCTCGAGATCCTGGCGGTCGAGCGCCACGAGCGAGAACTCGGCGGCGACGAAGATGCCGGTGCCCGCCGTCAGCAGGATGCCGATGAGCAGGAGTATCCAGTCGTTCACCGGCGACTCCCGGTGGATGCGTGATGCCGCGCTTCAGCGCGGCCGGTACTCGGGGGCTCCGCCGGTCTTCGAGAGTCTGCGTCCATAGGCTTACAGACTGTACCAGGAGAGACTGCGGATTCTGCTGAGAGTATGGCCGCACGATCGGGCCGAAAGGCGTAGGCTTGATTGCGGTACGGCTATGGAGCCTCACCCTCGGCTACTACACCTTGCCTCACCCGGCATGACAACGAGAGGACGTCGCTTTGGCGGAGCGCACGGAGACCACCGGACAGGCTGGTCCCGCAGAAGATTTCGGTGCAAATGAGTGGCTCGTCGACGAGCTGTGGAAGCAGTACCAGGTCGACAGGAATTCGGTGGACCGCTCCTGGTGGCCGGTACTGGAGAAGTACGGCACCACCGCCCAGCCCCCCGCCGCGCCGCAGCCCCCGGTCAACACCGGACCCTCCACCACCCCGATCACCACGCCGGCGCAGCCCGCCCGCACCACCAACGCGGCCCCCCGCGAGACGCCGATCCCCGCCGACGCCCCGCGCACCGCTCCCCGCGCCGAAGCCGCGGAGACGCAGGAGGACGCGGTCACCCCGCTCAAGGGCATGGCCCGCACCCTCTCCAAGAACATGGACCAGAGCCTCACTGTCCCCACCGCCACCAGCGTGCGCACCGTGCCGGCGAAGCTCCTGATCGACAACCGCATCGTCATCAACAACCACCTGCGCCGCAGTCGCGGCGGCAAGGTCTCGTTCACCCACCTCATCGGCTGGGCGCTGATCCAGTCGCTCAAGGAGTTCCCCAGCCAGAACGTGGCCTACGCCGAGGTCGACGGCAAGCCCTCGATCGTCGCGCCCGCCCACATCGGCCTCGGGATCGCGATCGACGTGCCCAAGCCCGACGGCACCCGCTCGCTCATGGTCCCCTCGATCAAGCGCGCCGAGACGCTCGACTTCAACGAGTACCTCGCGGCCTACGAGGACCTGGTGAAGCGCACCCGCGACAACAAGCTCTCCGCGGCCGACTTCCAGGGAACCACGCTGTCGCTCACGAACCCGGGCGGCATCGGCACCGAGCACTCGGTGCCGCGCCTCATGCAGGGACAGGGCTGCATCATCGGAGCGGGCGCGCTCGAGTACCCCGCGGAGTTCCAGGGCGCCTCCCAGGAGGTCCTCACCAATCTGGGCATCGGCAAGACCATCACGCTCACGAGCACCTACGACCACCGCGTGATCCAGGGCGCCGGATCCGGCGAGTTCCTGAAGCTCGTGCACGAGCGGCTGACCGGCGGCCACCGCTTCTACGAGGAGATCTTCGCCGCGCTGCGCATCCCCTACAAGCCCGTGCAGTGGGCCTCCGACATCCACGTCGACATCTCCGGCGCGGTCGACAAGACGGCCCGCGTGCAGGAGCTCATCAACTCGTTCCGCGTGCGCGGCCACATGATGGCCGACGTCGACCCGCTCGAGTACCGCCAGCGCACCCACCCCGACCTCGAGATCGAGTCGCACGGCCTCACCTTCTGGGACCTCGACCGGGAGTTCGTGACCGGCGGCATCGGGGGCAAGCGCACGATGAAGCTGCGCGACATCCTCGGCGTGCTGCGCGACTCGTACTGCCGCAAGATCGGCATCGAGTACATGCACATCCAGGATCCGGCGCAGCGCCTCTGGCTGCGCGAGCAGCTCGAGGTGCCCTACGCCAAGCCGAGCCACGACGACCAGATGCGCATCCTCGAGAAGCTCAACGAGGCCGAGGCCTTCGAGACCTTCCTGCAGACCAAGTACGTGGGGCAGAAGCGCTTCAGCCTCGAGGGCAGCGAGTCGGTCATCCCTCTGCTCGACGCGATGCTCATCGACGCGGCCGAGGACGGGGTGGACAGCGTCGACATCGGCATGGCGCACCGCGGCCGCCTCAACGTGCTCTCCAACATCGCGGGCAAGACCTACGGCCAGATCTTCCGCGAGTTCGAGGGCGCCCAGGCGCAGAAGGGCGGTTCGGGCGACGTCAAGTACCACCTCGGCACCTCCGGCGTCTTCACCGCCCCCAACGGCACCCAGGTGCCGATCCACCTCGCCGCCAACCCCTCGCACCTCGAGACCGTCGACGGCGTGCTCGAGGGCATCGTGCGCGCCAAGCAGGACCTGAAGCCGATCGGCTCCTTCACCACCCTGCCGATCCTCGTCCACGGCGACGCGGCGATGGCCGGCCAGGGCGTCGTCTACGAGACGCTGCAGATGTCGCAGCTGCGCGGCTACCGCACGGGCGGCACGATCCACATCATCATCAACAACCAGGTCGGCTTCACCACCCTCCCCACGGATTCCCGCTCGGGCATCTACTCCTCCGAGGTCGGCAAGGTGGTGCAGGCGCCCATCTTCCACGTGAACGGCGACGATCCCGAATCGGTGGTGCGCGTGGCCAAGCTCGCCTACGAGTTCCGCCAGCGCTTCCACATCGACGTCATCATCGACCTCGTCTGCTACCGCCGCCGCGGCCACAACGAGGGCGACGATCCCTCGATGACCCAGCCGCTCATGACCGACCTCATCGAGGCCAAGCGCTCCACCCGCCGCCTCTACACGAGCGCGCTCGTCGGCCGCGGCGACATCACCGAGGCGGAGTACGAGAAGGCGAAGCAGGACTTCCAGGATCGCCTCGAGCTCGCCTTCCAGGAGACGCACGCCGCCCAGACCGGTTCGATCCCCATCGTCGGCGCGAGCGGCATCGCCGAGCTCGGCGAGGTGGGCGGCCCCGGCCCCGCCCCGCTCGAGACCGCCGTCGACCGCAGCGTGGTCGAGCGCATCGGCGACGCCTTCGGCAACAAGCCCGAGGGCTTCACCGTGCACCAGAAGCTGCAGCAGCTGCTCAACAAGCGCGTCGAGATGAGCCGCGAGGGCGGCATCGACTGGGGCTTCGGCGAGCTGCTCGCACTCGGCTCGCTGCTCATCGAGGGCACCGCGGTGCGCTTCGTGGGGCAGGACGCCCGCCGGGGAACGTTCGCGCAGCGCCACGCGGTCTTCCACGACCGCAAGAACGGGCAGGAGTGGATCCCGCTGCTCAACCTCTCCGACGAGCAGGCCCGGTTCTGGATCTACGACTCGCTGCTCTCCGAGTACGCCGCCCTCGCCTTCGAGTACGGCTACTCGCTGCAGCGCGAGGACGCCCTCGTGCTGTGGGAGGCGCAGTTCGGCGACTTCGCGAACACCGCGCAGGCCGTGATCGACGAGTACATCGCCGCGGCCGAGCAGAAGTGGGGCCAGCGGTCCTCGGTCGTGCTGCTGCTGCCGCACGGCTACGAGGGCCAGGGCCCGGATCACTCCTCCGCCCGCATCGAGCGCTACCTGCAGCTGTGCGCCGAGGACAACATGATCGTCGCCCGTCCGTCGACCCCGGCCAACTACTTCCACCTGCTGCGCCGCCAGGCGTACGCCCGCCCCCGCAAGCCGCTCATCGTCTTCACCCCGAAGTCGATGCTGCGCCTGCGCGGAGCGACCTCCTCGGTCGAGGAGTTCACGAGCGGCACCTTCCAGCCGGTGCTCGACGACCCGCGGATCGAGGATCAGCAGGCCGTGGAGCGGGTGCTCCTCGTGTCGGGCAAGATCTACTACGATCTGCGCACGGCCCTCGAGAAGCGCCCGGATCCGCGCGTCGCGCTCGTGCGCGTCGAGCAGTACTACCCGATCCCCGGCCCGCAGCTGGGCCGCGTGCTGACGCAGTACAGCGGCGCGGAGCTGGTGTGGGTGCAGGACGAGCCCGAGAACCAGGGCGCTTGGCCGTTCATCTCGCTCGAGCTGTCGAAGCACCTGGCCAACGACCGCATCCGCGTGATCTCCCGATCCGCCTCGGCCGCTCCCTCGACGGGTTCGGCGAAGGTGCACGCGGTCGAGCAGGAGGCGCTCCTCGCCCGCGCGCTGCAGTTCGACGCGTAGGCGGGATCAGGTGCAGCAGCCGCTCCTCGGACAGACCCCGTCGCAGGGCGAGGGTACGCCCTCCGGCCCGAACGTCGGCGGGATCGCCCAGCGCATCGCCTCGGCGATCTCGATGGGGATGCTCAGCGTGGGCGAGCGGCTGCCGCCCGAGGCCGAGCTCGCGAGCCAGTTCGGGATCGCGGTGGCCACGCTGCGCAAGGCGCTGGCGCGGCTGCGCGCGCAGGGCGTGGTGGAGACGCGGCGCGGCCGCAACGGCGGCACGTTCGTCGTGCAGGCGCCGTTCCCCTCCTCCGAGGCGCTGCAGGCCTCGCTGCGCGCCACGAGCCTCGTGGCGCTGCGCGACTTCTTCGACGAGCACGCGGCCGTGTCCGGGATGGCGGCGCGGCTCGCCGCCGAGCGCACGGAGCCGGGCCGCCGCACGCGCCTCGCCGAGTTCGCGTTCCAGGCGCGCGAGGCGCGCAGCGGGCGGGATCGCTCGATGGCCGACAGCCGCTTCCACTTCGAGGTGGCGGTGCTCAGCCACTCGCAGCGTCTGCTCACGGCCGAACAGCGCCTGCAGTCCGAGCTCTCGCCCTTCCTCTGGTGCGACGGGGTGTGCCGCGCGTCGGGCCAGCTCGCCTTCACCGAGCACCTCGCCATCACCACCGCGATCGAGCAGCAGCGCGCCGAGGAGGCGCAGCAGCTGGCCGTCGACCACGTCAAGGGCAATATGCGGCTGATCATCGACGGCAAGATCGCGCTCGGCCGCGCCTACGGGGCCTCCGAGCCGGCCGGGGATCTCGGGGGTTTCCGATGAGCGCCCCGGAATCGGTGCGGGAGACGCTCGATCGCCTGAGCAGCTGGTTCACCCAGCACTTCGAGCGTCTCCAGTCGCTCGCCGACGAGCTCATCTCCACCCTGCGCTTCAGCGAAGACGGGCTGATCGAGATCAGCGATTCGACGCGTCGCCGCCTCAAGTCGGCCGCGGTGCGCTTCCTCGCCGAGGATGAGACGATCGACGGCTGCGGCCTGATCTTCGCTCACTCCGCGCTGGGCACCGAGAACGGGCACCTCGAATGGTGGGTGCGCGAGGACGAGTCGCGCTTCGCCCGCTATTCGTTCGGCGTGGTGCCGGGGGCCGACCGCTACTACGACTACGAGCACCACGAGTGGTTCATCCGCTCCTTCCACGAGGGCACGCCGGCCCTCGTGGGGCCGTACATCGACTATCTCGGCGTGGAGGCCTACGTGCTCACGCTCACCGTGCCCGCGGAGATCCGCGGCACCCGCGTGGGCGCGGTCGGCAACGACATCCAGGTCGCGGACCTGGAGGCCGCGCTGCTGCCCGTGCTGCTGGATCATCCCTCCGCGATGGCCCTGATCGGCCGCCACGGCAACGTGATCTTCAGCAACTCCTCCCGTTTCCTGCCGGGAGACTACGTGCCCGAATCGCTGCCCGGCTTCCGACGGGCGCGGATCGATCCCGCGCAGGCGGGTGTGCAGCTGCTCTACGCCGACTCCTGAGCCCGCGCTCCGCCGCCACCCTCCCCATCGTCCTGCGCGGAGGATCACGCCGGCCCCCCCACTCTCACGTCATCCTGCGCGGAGGTCGCGCAGCGACCGCAGTCGCAGGATCCACCGAGCGACACTCCGGCACTGTGGATCCTGCGACTCGCTCCGCTCGCGCAGGATGACCGGACATAGGCCGCTCGCACAGGATGACCGAAACGAGCCCGCACCCCCGTCATCCTGCGCAGAGGCCCAGGGTCGACGCCCCCCGTCATCCTGCGCGGAGGTCGCGCAGCGACCGCAGTCGCAGGATCCACCGCCGAGGCCCTCACGAGAACCAGTCGGCCGCAAGATCTCTCCACTCCGGGTTCTCCCGCTCGATCAGATCGATCTTCCACCTCCGAGAGCGGTTCTTGATCTTCTTCTCCAACGAGATCGCGTCGACGATGCTCGCCCCCTCGATGAACCAGACCAGCCTCGTCACCCCGTACTGCGCGGTGAACCCTTCGACCAGGTGGCGCTTGTGCTCGTACACGCGCCGCGCGAGGTCCGAGGTCACTCCGACGTAGAGCGTGCCACCGGGACGACTCGCGAGCAGGTAGACGAAGGCGCGCTTGCACATGGGAGCATCATGCCAAGCGCCTGTGACACTGTGGATCCTGCGACTCGCCCGGCGCGGTGGCACCACCGCGGAATGCGCGGAACGCTGGCGCGTTTCGCCCGAGCATTCCGCGCGCGCAAGATGACCCTCCCCCGTCATTCTGCGCGGAGGTCGCGCAGCGACCGCAGTCGCAGGATCCACCGAGCGACACTCCGGCACTGTGGATCCTGCGACTCGCTCCGCTCGCGCAGGATGACCGGAGGCAGGCCGCACGCAGGATGACCGGAGGCAGGCCGCACGCAGGATGACCGGAGGCAGGCCGCACGCAGGATGACCGGGGCAGGCCGCACGCAGGATGACCGGGGCAGGCCGCCCGCGGGGTGACGGGGCGTCTACGCCGAGGCCCGCACCCGGACTCGGTCGGCGGCGAGCGCGGCGAAGCGCTCCGCGACCGAACCCCAGACCCGGTTCAGCTCGGGTTCGGCGGCCCGCACCTGGCCCACGACCGTCTCCTCGGTGAGACCGAGGTCGGCGAGCCCCTGTCGGTCCTCCTCCACCCAGTCCAGGGCGGTGGCGCCGAGGGCCTCGGGGTGGAACTGCACGCCCCACGCGGCCTCTCCGACGCGGAACGCCTGGTTGCGGCACATCGAACTCGAGGCGAGCAGATTCGCGTCCTCGGGCAGCTCGCCGGCTTCGAGGTAGTGCCACTGCACGGTCGGCACGTCGGCCCCTGCGAGGCCGTCGAAGAGCGGGTCGCCGGCGGCGCTCGCGTCGAAGCTCACGGTGTGCAGGCCGACCTCGGGGCCGTCGACCGCCGTGCGCACCCGCCCGCCCGTCGCGGTGACGAGCAGCTGCGCACCGGGGCAGATGCCGAGCGTCGGTACACCGCGGGCCACGCCCTCCGCCAGCAGGCGCCGGGTCGCGGGCAGCCACGGGGCCTCGACGTCGTCGGTCGGGCCCATCGTGCCGCCGAGCACGATCAGCCCGTCGAAGCCGTCGAGCGACTCGGGCACCTCGGCCCCCGCGTCGGGTCCCACGATCTCGAGCGCGACGCCGCTCTCGGCGATCCGCACTCCGAAGAGCCCCGACCCGGCGTTGCCCTGGTGCTCCACTACGAGCACTCGTGCGTCGCTCATACCGTCTCCTCCACGTTCGTCCGGGCGCGCGCCCGCTCGATGAGCCAGGCGAAGAGGGCGTGCTGCCGCGCGTCCGTCGCGGCGTTGTCCTCCGGATGCCACTGTACCGCGATGAGCTCGGCGCTCTCGTGCTCGATTGCCTCGACCACGCCGTCGGGGGCGCGCCCCACGACGCGCAGCCCGTTCCCCACCCGGTCCACGGCCTGGTGATGGTAGGAGGAGACCGGCAGCGCCGAGACGCCGAGCGCCTCGGCGAGCGCCGACTCGGGCTCGAGTGCCACCTCGTGCACGTCGTTGCGGTGCGGACTGTCCGCGGGCAGGTCCTGCACCAGGGTGCCGCCGTGCTCGACGTTCAGCAGCTGGAAACCGCGGCAGATGGCGAGCACCGGGATCCCGAGCCGCATCGCCGCGGCCATCATGTCGGCCTCGAACTGGTCCTGCGCCGCGAAGTCGGCGGGGGCCGTGGTCTCGAGCGGCTCCTCGCCGTAACGCCGCGGATCCACGTCGGCGCCGCCGGGCACCAGCAGGCCGTCGAGGCCGCGCAGCCGCTCCTCGGCCGGAGACGGCCCCTCCGCGAAGAGCGCGAGGGGCTCGCCTCCGGCGCGCACGACCGAGCGCAGCACCGCCGCGGCGACCGCGCTCCCGTCGAAGCGCAGGCCGTGGATCTGATTCGACCACATGCCGGTCACGCCGATGCGCGGGATCCGCCCGCCGCCCCGAGGCTCGGGCATCGCTATCGCCCGTTCCTCAGCGGGAAGGGCAGCAGCGGCATCCACTTGCTCCAGACGCGCTCCAGGGAGCCGTCCGCGATGATCGCCTCGATCGCCGCGTCGATCTCCTCCCGCAGCGCGTCGTTGCCGGGCGCGACGCCGATGCCCCAGCGGTTGCCCGTGAGCACCGTGAACGCCTCGACGAAGTCGGGATCCTCCTGCCCCAGCGGGATCATGACGACGTCGTCGTCGACGAATCCGTCGATCTCACCCGACCGGGTGGCCTCGATCATGTCGCCGAAGACGTCGTCGCTCGCTCCGAAGCTCACGAGCTCCACCCCGGGGAAGGTCTCCGCGAGCTTCATGTTCGTGGAGTTCGCGATCGCTCCGATGCGGTATCCATCGAGCTCGTCGGCGGAGCGCGCGGGGTCGTCGGCGCGCACGACGAGCGTCTCGTTGAACACCGCGTAGGGCCGGGTGAAGTCGACGAGCGCGGCGCGCTCCTCGGTCATGCCCTGGCCGCACCACACGGCGTCGGCCTCGCCGCGCCGCACGGCCGGGATCATCTCCTCCCACGGCACCATGACCCACTCGATCTCGGCGCCGAGCCGCTCCGCGACGAGCGCGGCGGCTTCGGGCTCGTAGCCGCTCCGGACCCTGCCGTCGGGGCTCTTCGCGAAGAGCGGCAGGGCCTCGGAGTCGATGCAGGCCAGACGGATGATGCGGGTGTCCTGCCCCGCGGTTTCGGTCCCGGTCACGGAATCGCCTCCCAGTACTGATCGAATTCCCACTGTGTGATCTGGCCGCAGTAGCGCGCCCACTCGTCCCGCTTCAGCTGCAGGAAGATCCTGGTGAGCTCCTCGGGCATCGCGGCCATGAGGTACTCGTCGGCCTCGAAGGCCTCGATCGCACTGCCGAGGGTGTTCGGCACCGCGACCTTCGCGATCTCCTCGCTCGGCTGCCCGGGGTCGCCCGGGTCCATCTGCGACTCGAGGCCGTGCTCGATCGCGGCGAGCAGGTAGAGGTGCGAGAGATAGGGGTTCACGCTCGCGTCGGGGAGGCGGTACTCCATGCGGCCGTTGGCCGAGATCCGGATCGCGACGCCTCGGGTGTCGAGGCCCCAGTCGGCCCCGGAGGGCGCGAACTGGCCGGCGTCCCAGTAGCGCTTGTAGGAGTTCACCGTCGACCCCATGACGAGCATCGATCCCGGTGCGTGCAGCAGCATGCCGGCGATCGCCTGGCGCGCGGTCTCCGTGGCGTGGAGCTCCACCCGCCCGTCCTCGATCACGTTCTCGGCCGAGCCGTCCTCGGCGACGCGCCACAGGCTCAGGTTGTGATGGCAGCCGTTGCCCATCTTGCCGTTGTACGGCTTCGGCATGAAGCTCGCCTGCAGACCGAGCTCGCGCGCCACCTGCTTGCAGATCTGGCGGTACGTGGTCATGCGCTCGGAGGTGAGCTCGGCGCGATCGTAGTTCCAGTTCAGCTCGATCTGGCCGTCGTCCTCGTAGTCGCCCTGGATCATGTCGAAGTCCAGCGCCTGTCCGTAGCTGATGACCTTCTTGAACACGGGGCGCATCTTCTCGAGGTTCTCGACCTGATAGGCGGGGCTCTGGTCGTCCTTCGAGACGACCTCGATCCCCGGCCCGACCCACGTCATCTCGGGCTCGAGGCCGCTGCGCAGTTCGAGGCCGGTGCGCTCGATGAATCCGCGGTGCGCGGCCGTGAAGAGCGCGCGCGTGTCGAGCGGGATCAGCCGACCGCCGTCCTCGCCGAGGTGCGGCGGATCGTAGGCGGTGCAGAAGATGCGGCCGACCTCGGTGTCCCAGGGCAGCACCTGGAAGGTCTCCGGCTCGGGCAGCCCCCAGAACTCGTGGGCCGCGACGCCGCCGCCGATGAGCTCGCCCTCGCGGCTGGTCTGGAGATCGGTGAGGGCCGTGCGGTGGAACGCGATGCCCTTGCGGAGCATGCGCTCGTAGTGCTCCGCCGGAACCACCTTCGCCACCGTCCGGGCGCCGAGCGTCGGGATCATGTAGTAGATGTACTTGACGCCGGTCTCGCGGATCCTGGCGCCGAGCGCGGCGACCGTCTCGGGCTCGAGATTCGCCTCCTGGTGCCGCGCGAACGCGGTCTTGTCGGCGAGGATCTCGCGCAGCGAGGCGCCGAAGCTCCCGCCGGTCTTGAGGTCGGACATGGGGTTCCTTTCGTCGTTGGAAGGTCTGTCGTGCGGCGCGCGCCGCGCCCGGACGAACCGGGAAGCGGCGCGACGCCTCAGCGCACGGTGAAGTCGATGGGGAGCTTGACGGGGCCGTGGTTGCCGGAGTCCGGGAGCCACTCGTCTCCGCCGGGGCAGGTCACGTCGGTGAAGGCCTCCGCGAGCATCGGCAGCGCCACGCTCATGTCGGCGCGGGCGATGTAGTGCCCGAGGCACTTGTGCATGCCGCCGCCGAAGGTGTGGTGCTGCTTGCGGCTCGGGATCTGGATGTCGATCTCGGGATCCGGGTAGGCCTCGGGATCGGTGCCGCTCGACATCGTGAAGAGGTGCACGGTCGTGCCCTTCGCGATCTCGAGGCCGTTGAACTCGAAGTCCTCGTTCGCCTCGCGGGTCACCCAGCGCGTGGTGGGGTTGACGCGCAGCGCCTCCTCCAGTGCGGGACGGGTGAGCTCCTTCGGCCGCTCCGCCAGGATCTCCCACTGCTCCGGATTGCGCATGAAGGTCTGCAGGATCAGGCCGAGCTGGTTGCGGGTCGTGTCCATGCCGCCGAAGAGCATGAGCACGAGCGCGTTGCGCAGCTCCTCGCCGCTGAGGGTGTCACCGTCCTGCGAGGACACCTGGAGCAGCGTGGACACCATGTCTTCCCCGGGCTGCTCCCTGCGCTCCTCGATGAGGCGCTCGACGAAGTCGTAGAGCTCCTGCACGGCGACGTCGACGCGCTCGATGTCCTCCTTGATCGTCACGCTCAGCGCGTACCCGACCGTGTTCGCGCGGGAGGCGATGAACGGCCAGTGCTCGTGCGGCAGGCCCATCATCGCGCACAGCGCGCGGGTGGCGAAGGGCTCGGAGAAGTCGGCGACGAACTCCACCTGCTCGCCCCGCGCCTGCTTCGCCTTCATGTCCTCGATGAGCTCGGCCGAGATCTCCGCGAACTCGGGCTCGAGCCGGCGGGCGACACCCGGCGAGAAGGCGGGGTTGAGCAGCCGGCGGATGCGGTCGTGCTCATCGCCCTCGAGCACCAGCAGGTTCTTCGCCCACCAGTCGTAGAACACGCCGGAGTGCACGCCGTGGTGATCGGGCCACTTGGCGCTGCCCTGGTTCAGGCTCGCGTGCTTCAGCAGCTCGGTCACTTCCTTGTAGCGCAGCACGCCGATGCCGTAGTTGGTCCGCGCGTACCAGCTCTTGCTGCGCGCGTCGCGCACCGCCTCCGAGTTCATCGCGAACTCCGGCGACGTGATGTCGAGATACGGCACCGCCTCCGATGCCACCTGTCCGGTCATTCGTACTCCTTCGTCGAATTCGCTCCCGCTCCGGTCTGCGAGCGGCCGGTTAACAAATAAGTTATCGGTGAATGTTTTACAGCGCAAGTCTTTCCGAGGTTTTGCAATCACAGGCCCTCCCACCGCAGACTCGCGCCGAAACCCGTCATTCTGGGCCCAGTCGCAAGGACCCGCGCGCGTGGATCCTTGCGACTCGCACGCTCGCGCAGGACGACGGCGAACCCATCGGCAGAACCTTGAACTCCCAGCAATTGGAATAAAACATTCACTCGTGGAATATTTATCGCTACAATGGGTCCATCTCCGGAAATCCCGAACCCCGGAGCAGCAGGAACACGCGAAGGAGCTGTGATGCCGACTCCCCCGAGCCCGAAGATCGCCATCGTCGGCAGCGGACCGTCCGGGTGCTATCTCGCGCAGTCCCTGCTGCGCGCCGCGCCGGGCTGCGAGCTCACGATCCTCGACCGCCTGGTCTCGCCGTTCGGCCTCGTCCGCTACGGCGTCGCCGCCGACCACCAGCACACGAAGGCGATCACCCGGCAGTTCGACCGGCTCTTCCAGAGCGAGTCCGTGCGCTTCGCCGGCGACATGGAGATCGGGCGCGATCTGAGCCTCGACGATCTGCGCGAGCACTTCGACGCCGTGGTGCTCGCGACCGGCCTGTCGGCCGACCGCGGGCTCGGGCTCCCCGGCGGCGACCTGCCGGGCGTGATCGGCTCGGGCGTGCTGACGCGGGTGCTCAACGCCCACCCCGACGAGGGCGATCGGCTGCCCGAGCTGGGCAGCGACGTCGTGATCATCGGAGCGGGGAACGTCGCGCTCGACGTGCTCCGCTTCTTGGTGAAGGGGGCCGACGACTACGCGGACAGCGACGTAGCCGATCCCGCACTCGAGACCTACCTCGCCGCGGCCGCCGAGCGGGTGACCCTCGTGAGCCGCTCCGGCGCGGCCGACTCGAAGGGGGACCCGCAGATGCTGCGCGAGCTCGCGCAGCTCCCCCGCGCGAGCTACACGGCCGTCGGCGAGGTCGAGCCGCCGGCGGAGGCCGAGCTCGACCGCGCGGCGCAGGGACGAGTGGCCGCCATCGGCGAGATGATCT
The DNA here is from genome assembly GCF_053528595.1 of Leucobacter sp. Classification (NCBI taxonomy): domain Bacteria; kingdom Bacillati; phylum Actinomycetota; class Actinomycetes; order Micrococcales; family Microbacteriaceae; genus Leucobacter; species Leucobacter sp. Next base: position 26,727 of record NZ_JAIVPF010000054.1, read on the forward strand.
CGGCCGACCGCCCCGCGCACCCCGGCCCCGAGGTCACCTTGCGCTTCGGCTGGTCGCCGGTGCGGGTGATCGGTGCCGACCGCGTGGAGGGCGTCGAACTCGCACGCGGAGACGAGCTCGTCGTGGTCCCCGCGACCGCCGTCGTGACGGCGATCGGCTTCGCCTCGACCGGCGGCGACGAACTCGCACGCCTGATCGCCGACCTGGACGCCACCCCGGAGACCGGGCGCATCGAGGTCGGCCTCTACCGCGCGGGCTGGGCCCAGCGCGGACCGCGCGGGGCGATTCCGGAGAACCGCAGCTACGCGAAGCTCGTCGCCGACGAGATCACCGCGGATCTCGCCGACGGGACCCTTCCCGTGAACCCCGGTCGGCGCGGCTTCGCCGGGCTGCCGGACGCGGTGCGCGAGCGCGCGGTCGGCTACGATCAATGGCTCGCGCTCGACGCGCACGAGCGGGAGCTCGCACCGGAGGGGCGGGTTCGCCGCAAGCTTCCGGACCACGACCGAATGGCCGCCGTCGCGCGCGGGGCGGCCAGGACCGAACGATAACCAGACTCAACGAGAGGAACCACCGCTGTGAAGTTCACCATTCTGTACGGCACCGAATCGGGTAATGCGGAGCTCATCGCCGAGGATCTCGGCGCGGCTCTGAGCGAGCAGCACGACGACGTCGAGGTGCACGATCTGCAGAACACCGACCCCGCCTCGATCACGCCCGACCGCTTCTATCTGGTCGTCTGCTCGACGCACGGCGAGGGCGATCTGCCGAACTCGGCGATCCCGTTCGCCGAGGCCTTCGACGCCACCCCTCCCGACCTCACGGGAGTGCGCTACGCCATGTTCGGCCTGGGCGACACCTTCTACGAGGAGACCTACAGCCAGGGCAGCGAGCACATCGACCGCCGCTTCGCCGCGCAGGGCGCCGAGCGGGTCGGCGAGTACGGTCGCCACGACGCCTCCTCCTGGGCGCTCGGCAGCGACGCCGCGCTCGAGTGGCTGCCCGGAGCGCTCGAGGCCTCCTCCGAACGGGTCTGAGATCCTCGCGGCGCTATCGTCACCCGCGAGCGCGGAATGCTGAGGCGGGACGTGCCGGCGTTCCGCGCATTCCGCGGTGGCGCCACCGCGCCAGGCGAGTCGCAGGATCCATCACACGTGCGGATTCTGCGACTCCGCGCAGAATGACGGAACAGCCCGTCACGCGTGCGGATCCTGCGACTGCGTTCGCCGCGCTCGCTCCGCGCAGGATGACCAGGACCCAGCTGCCGCTCGCAGCCGCGGAGCTCTCGGTCCGTCATCCTGCGCGCGGTCCCAGGATCCATCGCGAGGACCCCGGCGACCCGCTCAGGGGCGCGAGCGCTCGACGAGCGCCTCGAAGATGCGCGCACGATCCCGAGCGTCCGCCTGCGGCTCCTCCGGATGCCACTGCACGCCCAGCACCCAGCTCGCGTCGCGATGCTCGGTGCCCTCGACGATGCCGTCGTGCGCCCGAGCGGTCGCGCGCAGTTCGGGGGCCACGTCGGCGACCGCCTGGTGGTGCCCGTTGCGCACCGTGACATCCGTGCGGCCGAGGATCCGGGCGATCTCCGAGTCCGGCTCCAGCACCACCCGCTCATCGATGAACAGCGGCTCGCCGCTCGCGCCGTGGTGCATCTCCCAGTCCGCGATATCGGGGATGAGCGTTCCCCCGAAGGCGACGTTGAGCAGTTGCGAGCCGCGGCAGATCGCCAGCGTGGGCAGATCCCGCCGCACCGACTCCCGGATCAGGGAGATGCAGTAGTCGTCCCCCCTCCGGTCGACGCCGTACAGGTTCTCGGGCACCGGGCCCTCGTAGGCGTAGCAGGCGATATCCACGTCGCCGCCGCCGAGGAAGACGATCCCCTGCGCGCCGTCGAACACCTCGTCCGCCGCGATCAGCTCCCCCGCCGCGGAATCGACCAGCCGGGGCCGCCCGCCCGCCTCGCGCACCGCGTCGAAGGCGATCCTCGTGAACTCGTCCTGCAGATCGTGCGCGCCGCGATCCATCCCGGGAAAGGTGAGCGACACCACCATCGGGATCAGGGGCCCGTCCGGATCCTCGGCTCCCGGTGTCAGGAAGGGTGCGGGATCCACGGCGAGGTCGGTCATCGGAGGTCCTTTCGGGTGCGGTGCGGTGTTCAGGGGGGGTGACGGCGCAGGAGTCCCGCTGCACTGCTGCGCGAGAGGCGCAGCGGCGCAGCGGGACTCCTGTCCGCCGCTACAGGGACGAGCCCGTGTGGATCAGCCCACGGCCGTCGTGGTCTTGATCGGGCCGCTCGCATCGCCGGCCGGCGCGTCGCCGCGCTGGTAGGCCTTCGAGACGAGCATGTAGATCCAGCCGACGGCGATCACGCCGACGGTCGTCATGATCAGCAGGTAGTCCTCGGCCCAGCCGCCGCCGGTCTCACGCGGCCAGAGGATGTTCGCCACCGCGGCGACGCCCCAGATCAGCGCGAGGATGTTGACCGGGTAGGCCCAGGCGCCGAGACGGAACTTGCCCGCGGGCTTCCAGCCGAGGATGCGGGCCCGCAGCGCGGCGAGCACCACCATCTGGAAGCCGATGTAGATGCCGACGGTGCCGAAGCCGACCATCGCGGTCAGGGCGTCCTCGAGCATCAGCGAGAGCACGACCACTGCGGCCGGGAAGAACGCCGCCGTGAGCAGCGCATTGCTGGGCACGTGACGCTTCTCGTTGAAGTGGGCGAGGAACTTCGACGCGGGGAGGAAGCCGTCGCGCGCCATCGAGTAGACGAGGCGGCTCGCCGCGGCCTGCAGGCTCGTGATGCACGAGATGAAGGCGATCACCACGATGAGCATGACGAGCGGGAACACCGGGCCGAACGCGCTGTGGAGCGCCTCGCCGATCGGGTCGGCGACATCGCCGCTCGCGACGGCCGCGAAGTCCGGCACCGCGAACACCAGCGAGAACACCAGCACGTTGGCGGCGAAGCCGCCGATGTAGAGCGTCATCCGCATGGCCTTCGGCACGCGTGCGCTCGGGTCCTTGATCTCCTCCGCGACGTCGCCGTTCGCCTCGAAGCCGTAGTAGGCGAACATACCGATGAGGGCCGCAGCCGCGAAGGCGCCGAGGTAGCCGCCGGGGGCGTCGTCGCCGATGCCCTGGTTGTCGAAGACGACCGACCAGTCCTGCTTGCGGTGGAAGAGCAGCAGGTACACGCTGATGCCCACCGCGCCGATCATCTCGGCGGTGAGGCCGATGGTCGCCGCGAGGCTCAGCACGCGAGTGCCCGAGAAGTTCAGGATCGTGGCGATGACGAGCGTGCCGAGGGCGATGAGCACCGTGCCGCCCGCGTCGACGCTGCCTCCGAAGATGGACGCGACGAAGGGCGCGGCGCCATAGGCCACCGCGGCGAGGGTGCCGACGAGCGCCACGACGTAGATCCAGCCGTTCATCCAGGCCCACTTTCGGCCCCACAGACGCCGCGACCAGGGGTACACGCCGCCGGCGACCGGGTAGTTCGAGACCACCTCGCCGAAGATCAGCGCGACCAGGAACTGCCCGACCAGGGCGATCACGAGCGCCCAGGCCATCGGGGGTCCCGCCTGGCCGAGCGAGATCGCGAACATCGAGTAGACGCCCGCGATGGGTGACAGATAGGTGAAGCCGAGCGAGACGTTGCCCCAGAAGCTCATCTCGCGTTTGAAGGTCGTGTCGTACGAGTAGCCGAGTGACGCGAGGTGGGCGGCGTCCTCGTCGTGCTCCACGACGTCGTTGTTGTGTGACATGGTCGCTGGTACTCCCTTGTACATCCACCAATGGAACGAGCGCTCGGACCGAGCACCGCACATACAACCTACATGTAGATGTTTTTCTGAGGCAAGTAGATACGCGATTTCCCATCACAAAAGCGTGAATTGGGATAAAAATTCATGCAAATGTGAATGAATTATTCCGCGAGTGTTACCGGGCGACGCGGAACCGGGCGACCGGGCCGTGGTGCGGTCGCGACACGACGGGGCCGGGCGCCGTCCGGCCCCCGGCCCCGCTTCACCGAGACACCCTGCGATCAGAGCATCACGTAGAACTTCTCGAGCGTCTCCGTGATCTCCCAGGTGCCCTTCCACCCTGCGGGGAACGAGGCGACGCTCCCGGGAAGCAGCTCCACCGGCTCACCGCCGCGCTCCGTCGCGACCAGTCGCCCCTTGAGCACGTGGATCACCTCGCCCATATCGACGAAATCCCACTCGGACACACCGGGCTCGCAGCGCCAGAAACCGGTGTGCACGCCCTTCTCGCCGTCCGAGGTGAACTCCTCGAGCCAGGTGCGCGTCGGTCCGGTGGTCGAGATGCCGAGCGGCGCTCCCAGTTCCCCGGACTCCGGAATGCGGTCGAAGACCTCGGCCACCACTGCATGTTGCGTCACTGCAACCTCCTCCTGCGCGAGCCGACCGTCGCCTCGCACGAGTCGACCATATCGCCGCTCACACGGTGGTGAACACCTTGCTGGTGATGCGCCACTCCCCGTTCCGGCGGATCAGGCCGAAGAAGTTGCGGAAATCGGCGCCGAGGAAGCCCTTCTCGTCGAGCACCGCGCTGGCCACGTCGCCCACGACCTCGATGCTGTGGATATCGGAGGAGTAGCCGGATCCCGCCGGCTGCGCCGTCGCCACGACATTCGCCGCGAAGTCGGCGCCGCTCATCGTCACGTAGTCGGCACCGAGATACCCCCACATGACCGCGTGCTCGTCGAAGGCGTCGCGCACCCGCTCCGGATCGGCCGCCGCACACCCGTCGACGTACTGCTGGACCGCTGCTCTCACTGCTTCATGCATGCGGTCATCCTACCCCTGGAACTTCTACATATGGAGAAATATATGCGAGTGCCGCGCCCGATCGCGACCGGCGTGCTTATTGGTCAAGCTGCCAGTAGACTGGCGCTCACCCCCCTACCCAGGCAGGATCATAAGGAGCACCGATGACGACGTGGCGCATGCCCATCGAGGGACACGAGCAGGAGCGACTCTGGCTCGCGTGGCCGACGAGCGGTTACACCCTCGGCGACACCGAGGCCGAGGTCGAGGAGGCCCGCACCACGTGGGCGGCCGTCGCCAATGCGGCCAGCGAGTTCGAGCCCGTCACCGTGGTCGTCAACCCGGGAGACGAGGAGATCGCCGCCAAGTACCTCTCGGCGCAGATCGACCGCATCACCGCCCCCCTCAACGACGCCTGGATGCGCGACATCGGACCGAGCTTCGTGGTCGGCGACGACGGCCGGCTCGGCGCCGTGAACTTCGTCTTCAACGGCTGGGGCGCCCAGGGCTGGGCCAGGTGGGACCACGACCGGCACATCGGCCGCATCGTCGCCGAGGCGGCCGGCGCCGAACTGATCGACTCGGAGATGACCAACGAGGGCGGCGGCATCCAGGTCGACGGCACGGGGCACGTGATCCTCACGAAGACCGTGCAGCTCGATCCGGGTCGCAACCCGGGATGGACGCAGGAGCGGGTGGAGGCGGAGCTCGCGCGCACCATCGGCACCACGAGCGCGATGTGGCTCCCCCGCGGTCTCACCCGCGACCACGACACCTTCGGCACCCGCGGCCACTCCGACATCCTCGCCGCGTTCGCCTCGCCCGAGGTGCTGCTCATGCACCGGCAGGAGGCCGCGTCGCACCCCGACCACGTGATCGCGAAGACCAACCGCGCGGTGGCCGAGCAGTACCGCACCGACACCTCCTCGAACTTCGAGATCCTCGATCTCCCCGCTCCCGAGGCGCTGCGCGACGAGGAGGGCTACGTCGACTACAGCTACATCAACCACGTGGTGCTCAACGGCGCGGTGCTCGCCTGCGCATTCGAGGATCCGGCCGATGATCAGGCCCTCGCGACGCTGCGCGAGGTCTACCCGGGACGCCAGGTGATCGGCATCGACGCGCGCCCGCTCTTCGCCCGCGGCGGCGGCATCCACTGCATCACGCAGCAGCAGCCCAAGGTCGGCTGATCCCTCGGCGATGACCGGCCCCGGCGAGGCGCGCACCCGGGGCTCGCCGAGGGGTGCGCACCGGTCATCGCGACGAGCTCGATGAACGACCCGCGCCGCCGGCGCCACGCACACTCCCGCACGGTTCGCACGTGCGGGAGTGTGCGTTTCTGCTCCGGATGCGGCTGTGGCTTCGTGCCAGGATGGTCTCACACGCCGCTCCCCCGACGGGACGGCGACCCCGGCACCCGGACACCGAAGGAACCCGCATGTCTTCCGACACCCTCTCCCCCGAGCTCGAGGCCGTCGTCGCGCGCGCCGCCGCGGCCGCTCCCGCCTTCGCCGCGACCACCCCCGAGCACCGCGCCCGCGCCATCGTCGCCGTCGCCGACGCGCTCGAGAACGCGAAGAGCGACCTCGTCGCGATCGCCATGCGCGAGACGGGCCTCACCGAGGCGCGCCTCTCGGGCGAGGTCACCCGCACCGCGGTGCAGCTGCGCCTCTTCGCCGACACGCTCGTCGACGGCGGCTATCTCGACGCCCGCATCGATCCCGCCGACGACGACTTCGCGCTCGGTGTGCGCCCCGACGTGCGCCGCACGCACCTGCCCCTGGGCCCGGTCATCAACTTCTCCGCCTCCAACTTCCCGTTCGCCTTCTCGGTCATGGGCGGCGACTCGGCGTCGATCCTCGCCGCGGGCTGCCCGCTCATCGTCAAGGCGCACTCGGGTCACCCCGAGCTGTCCGACGCGACCGCCGAGGTCGCCGCCGCCGCCCTCGCCGCCGCCGGCATGCCCGAGGGCGTCTTCCAGCTCATCCACGGCCGCGAGGCCGGTGTCGCCGTGCTCAAGGATCCGCGGATCAAGGCCGGGGCCTTCACCGGCTCCATCGGCGTGGGCCGCCTCCTGGCCGACATCGCCGCGACCCGCCCCGCGCCGATCCCCTTCTACGGCGAGCTCGGCAGCGTCAACCCCGTCTTCGTCACCGCCGACGCGATCGCGGAGCGCGCCGCGGAGATCGCGAGCGGCTACCTCACGAGCGTCTCGGGATCCGCCGGCCAGCTCTGCACCAAGCCCGGCTTCGTCTTCATCCCCGCGGGATCCGCGCTGCCCGAGGCGATCCGCGCCGCCGCCGGAGAGCTCCCCGAGCACCGTCTGCTCGATCCGCGTATCGCGAAGAGCTTCGCGGAGCGACGCGACGCGATCCTCGCCTCCCCCGGCGTGCGCCCCGTCATCGAGGGCGGCATCCGCTTCGACGCGCACGGACACGGCTGGGCCACCCCGACCGTCGTCGCCGTGTCGCTCGACGACTTCCGCGTCGGCAAGGAGGCGCTGGTCGAGGAGGCCTTCGGCCCGCTCTCGATCCTCGTCGAGACCCCCGAGGGCACCGATCTCGCAGCGCTCATGCCCGAGTTCTACGAGGGCAACCTCACCGGCACGCTGCACCTCGGCGCGGCCGAGGCCAGCGGCGAGACCGGCAACGCCGCGGAGCTGCACGCCCTGGTGGCCGCGCTCAGCCAGCAGGTGGGGCGCGTGCTCTTCAACGGCTGGTCGACCGGCGTCGCGGTGACCCCCGCGCAGCAGCACGGCGGCCCCTGGCCCGCCACCACGAACGATGCCAGCACCTCGGTCGGCACCTCCGCCATCAAGCGCTTCCTGCGCCCCGTCGCCTTCCAGAACGCCCCCGCCGCCTTCTTGCCCGCGGCGCTCCGCGACGACAACCCCCTCGGCGTTCCGCAGGCCGTCGCGCCCGCCGGAGAGTCCAAGAGCTGGGGGGATCGCTGGCGCTGACCTTTTTCTACGGGAATCGCCGCAGCGGCTCTATGCTGAAGCCATGAAGAAGACTCTGGCGGTCACCGGCCTGCTGGCGGCCGCGCTCCTCGCCCTTTCCGCGTGCGCCGCCTCCCCCGCCGCCGGTGTCGTCGGCGTCTGGGGAGACCCGGACGCCCAGGGGCGACCGTCGCTGGAGTTCACGGCGGGAGCCGACGACTCCGCCGGGGAGTACAGCGGCACCGACGGCTGCAATCGCGTCGGCGGCGCCTACACGGTGAACGACCGCGCCGTCGACCTCGGCATGATGCGCTCGACGCTCATGTTCTGCGAGGGCGTCGACACCTGGCTCTCCCAGGCCCGCACCGCTCAGCTCGAGGGCGACGTGCTCACGTTCCTCGACGAGGGCGGGCAGCAGATCGGCTCTCTCGAGCGCCAGGGCGGCTACTAGGGCGCGGCTGCGCATCGCGTATACGACCGAGGGGCGGGATCCATCGCGGATCCCGCCCCTCGGCCGTATCGCCGGCTCAGTGCCAGAGCACCGCCAGCGCCACGTTGAGCAGCGAGAGACCCGCGATCGCGCCGAGCACGCCTCCCGACACGCTGTTCTTCTTGCGGTTCACGAGGATGACCACGATCATCGCGATGAGCACCAGCGTCTTCACGCCGATCTTCGCGTTGTTCGGCTGACCGCCCAGCATGTAGATCGAGGCGACCAGCAGCAGCCCGGTCGCGAACAGCAGCGAGGCCCCGTGCAGGATCCCGGGCGTGATGCGCGCCTTCGCCTCCTTCACGGCGGGCAGCTGCGCGAGCGTGCTGCCGAACACCGCGCCGAACCCGACGAGGTGCAGGACGACCAGAATGCCCTTGACGATTTCCATATCCCTGTCTCTCTTTCAGGCACCCACGCTCAGTGGAAGAAGTGCCGCTCTCCGGTGAAGTACATGGTGACGCCCGCTGCCCGGGCGGCCTCGATCACCTCGGCGTCGCGCACCGACCCGCCGGGCTGCACGACGGCGCGCACCCCCGCGTCCAGCAGCACCTGCAGGCCGTCGGCGAACGGGAAGAAGGCGTCGGAGGCGGCGACCGCACCGCGCGCGCGGTCACCGGCGCGCTCGACGGCGAGGCGGCACGAGTCGACGCGGTTGACCTGGCCCATGCCGACGCCGACCGAGGATCCCCCCGCCGCCAGCAGGATGGCGTTCGACTTCACGGCGCGGCAGGCGCGCCACGCGAACTCGAGCTCGGCGAGCGTCGCGGCGTCCGCGGGCTCGCCCGTGGCGAGTTCCCACTCCGAGGCCGGCGTGAAGGAGCGGTCGGCGTCCTGCAGCAGGAAGCCCCCCGACACCTGGCGCAGCTCGACCGGGTTCGGCTCGAAGTCCGCCGGCAGCACGAGCAGGCGCACGTTCTTCTTCTGCGTGAGGATCGCGAGGGCCTCGGGCTCGAAGCCGGGTGCCACGATGACCTCGGTGAAGATCCCCGCCACCGTCTCGGCCATCTTCGCGGTGACCTCGCGGTTCGCGGCGATCACTCCGCCGAACGCCGACAGCGGGTCGCACGCGTGGGCGAGCTCGTGGGCGGCGGCGATGGGGTCGTCGGTGCCCTCGGGCGCCACGGCGATGCCGCAGGGATTGGCGTGCTTGATGATCGCGACGGCCGGCCGCTCGTGGTCGAAGGCGGCGCGCAGCGCGGCGTCGGCATCGACGTAGTTGTTGTACGACATCTCCTTGCCGTGCAGCTGCGTCGCCTGGGCGATGCCCGTGCCCTCGTTCTCGGTGAAGAGCGCTGCCCGCTGGTGGCTGTTCTCGCCGTAGCGCAGCACCGACTCGCGCAGGCCGAAGATCTCGTAGCCGACGTACCCCTCCGAGCTCTCGAAGATGCTGTCGACCGACGCCTCGGCCGCCACGTCCTCGTCGATCGGGGCCTCGCCCCAGGCGCGATCCTCCTGATCCAGGAACCAGTTCGCCACGGAGGCGTCGTACTGCGCGGTGTGCACGAAGGCCTCGGTGGCCAGCGAGCGGCGCTGCGCCAGCGTCGTGCCGCCGGAGCGCACCGCGTCGATGACCTCGTCGTAGCGCAGCGGCGAGACCACGATCGCGGCGTTGGCGTGGTTCTTGGCGGTGGCGCGCACCATGGCGGGCCCGCCGATGTCGACGTTCTCGATGACGTCGGCGGCGGGCTTGCCCGAGGCGACGGTCTGCTCGAAGGGGTAGAGGTTCACCACCACGAGCTCGAAGGGGGCGAAGCCGAGCTGCTCGAGCTGGGCGCGGTGATCGGCGAGGCGCAGGTCGGCGAGCAGTCCCGAGTGGACGGCCGGGTGCAGGGTCTTCACACGGCCGTCGAGGGCCTCGGCGAAGCCGGTGACCTCGGAGACGTCGGTGACCGGGTGCCCGGCCTCGCGGATGGTGGCAGCGGTGGACCCGGTCGAGACGATCTCGACGCCGGCCTCGGCGAGCGCGGCCGCGAGGTCGAGCAGACGGGTCTTGTCGCTCACCGAGATGAGCGCGCGCCGCACGGGGACGACGTCGCGGTGCTCGTAGAGACTGGGGTCGTGGCTCTGGACTGCCATCGGGCTCCTTGGTTCGTGGAGGGTGGTCTGTGTCAGCGCGCGGCGCCGGCGGCGAGGTCGAGCTCGCCGAGAGCGATCTCGCGCACGGTCTGCACGAGCAGCGGGCGCTCGATCTGCTTGATGCGCTCGTGCAGCTCGTCCTCGGTCTCGCCGGGGCGCACCTCGACGCGGGCCTGGCGCAGCACGGGCCCCGTGTCGACGCCTTCGTCGATGATGTGCACCGTGACGCCGGTCTCGGTCGCGCCGGCGGCGAGCGCGTCGCGCACGGCGTGCGCGCCGGGGTGGAGCGGCAGCAGCGCGGGGTGGGTGTTGATGAGGTGCGGCGAGAACTCGCGCACGAAGCCGGCCGGCAGGATCCGCATGAGCCCGGCGCTCACCACGAGCCCCGGCTGCGGGCCGGTGCCCACGCCGTGCTCCTGGATGGCGGCGGCGAGTACCTGCCCCCACTCCTCCCGGGAATCGTAGTCGCCCGGGCGCACGACGAAGGCGGGCACGCCGGCGGCCTCCGCGTGGGCGAGCCCCGGAGCATCGGTGTCCGAGCCGACGCAGACGATGCGCGCGGGGAACTCGGGATCGGCGGCGGCCTCGAGCAGCGCTTTGAGGTTGCTGCCGCCGCCGGAGATGAGAACCGCGATTTTCAGCACCGCCCCAGTCTACCGGTTGCACGGTCTCCGGTCCCTCCACGCCGGCGCCGCCGAAGCGCGGCTACGGATTCGGCCAGACGAAGAGCGTGAGCGCGGTGATGACCGCGCTCACGAGGATCACTCCGCCCGTCGCGAGCACGGTCATCGCCGAGATCCCGTCCTTCCCGGTCATGCGGCGCCCCGCGAGCGAGACGCCGCCCGCACCGGCCCTCGCGGCCGGCGACCCGGAGCGGAAGTCGCTGTACCGCGAGGCCTGCCGCTCGAAGCGCTCCCGCAGCAGCCAGAGCGCTCGCTGGAGTCTCTCGAGCGTCTCCGGTCTCCAGAGCGGGGTGCCGTACCGGAAGTACAGGTACAGCTCGTCGTCGATCAGCTCGACCTCGCACGATCCCGCGACGTCGATGACGGCGGCCATCACGTCGGGCGTGAACACCTCGAGCGCATCGCGCTCGTAGCCTGCGGGGCACAGCAGCGTGAAGTGCCGGTCGAAGTCGCCCTCGAGACTCAGTCGCGTGCGATTGCCGAGCCCCTGGCCCACGAGCGAGAGCACGCGCGAGCGCTTGTTCTTCAGAATGATGTGCGGCACCGCACGGGGCAGATGCAGCAGCGCGAAGGCGAACGGGCGTCGCAGATTCGCGCGCTCCTGCTGCGTGCTTTGCAGTGCCGTGTGGCGCGCGACCGCGACCCCGTCTCCCCCGAGCATCGCCCGCTCGACATTGCGCATGTTCTTCGGGAAGCCGGTGCCCGCGCGCGCGGTGCGCCAGGTCGCGCTGCCCGAGTCGAGCCGATCGCGGAACGACAACCCGTTCGCCCTCGCGAAACGCGCGAGGCGCACATCGCGCAGACGCCACTTCAGCCAGTTCGCGAAGCCGGCCACCACGAGCAGCGCCCAGGCGAGCGGCACGAGGGAGATGACGAGGTGCACCGCCGGCGGGAAGCGACCGGTGTCGATGAATCGGGGCGCGAGGATCACGGCACAGACGATCGCAGCCACCGCCACTGCCGCGAACGCGCTCAGCACCGCGGCTCCGCGATACCAGGGCACGCCGGCCGCACGGCGGTACCAGCGCAGTTCGCCGAGCGACGGCGCGCGGCGCATCACCGACGGGTCGCCGAGCAGGGGCGCGGGAGCGGCGTCGCCGCGTCGATCCCGCTCGCCCATCGCCTCGTTCTCGGGCATCGTCTACGCGGCGGGCAGCTGCCAGGGCAGCAGCCCCCAGGGCCCGCGACGCTTGCCGTCGAGGGCGCTCTCCATCGCGCTGATCGCCTCACCGGACTGACGGGCGCGCTTCTCGTCGGCGACACCGTCGCTCCAGTGCATGGCGCGGCCGAGCGCGTAGCTGCGCCCGAACGCGGCCCACGAGTCGAACTCGGGGCGGGCGATCTCGTTCACCTGCCCGATCAGCCTCATCGCGTCCGTCTGCGAGATGAGCCCCATGCCCACCGCCCAGGTGCAGACTGCGACGGCCTGTCCGAAGGCATAGGCGTCGAGGCTCACCACGGGTTCGCCCGCCGGATAGTGCTTCTTGCCGAGTTCCTTCTCGTAGTAGGCGACCGCACCGACGAAATCCCGTTCCTCGCCCTTGCCCGTGCCTCCCGCCTGCTTGATCGCGGCGAGCCACTGGCGCGTGCTCGGCTTCCTGCCGTCGTTCTCGCGGGCGGCCGCGGCACGGATCTCGAGCAGCTGCTGCCACACCTCGCGACGGCGGCGCTGCACGACGAGCCGTTCGACCGTATCGATCACGTCCTGGGTGCTGTTCAGCCCCCACATCTCGCGCAGCGTCCCCTCTTCGCCCTCGCCGTTGTTGCTCGCGGTCGGATCGTTCCAGTAGTTTCCCGAGTTCGTGATCTGCTGGAACCCGAGGGCGAGCAGATTCGCCTCGCGCGAGTCGGTGGGGAAGCCCTTGTGGTAGCCCTGCTTCGCGAACTTGGCGAAGACCGCGAGCAGCACGAACAGCAGCAGCACCACGGCGACGCCGACCGCCAGCCAGAAGAAGAGCTTGTTCTCGGGGAGCAGGAGCCAGTCGAGGGCGTCCTTGAGTAATTCCATTTCGGGATCCTTCTCGTGTTGCGAATCCCTACTCCCCGCGTCACCGTATCACAGGGGCGCCGTCGCCCGTGCACCGGCGCGGACGACGCACCGGTCGATCCTCCTCGCATCCCGGGAGCTCGACGGCCGCGCTCCCGCGCGCCAGGCCCGCCCGCGGCGGTCTTCAGGAGCAGTGCAGCAGCTCATCGGCGAGCAGCCACGGGCGGTGCTCCTCGAAGAGCAGGTCCTCCTGGGCCGCCCAGCGGTCCCAGTGCGGGGCGTAGGTCTCCCCGTCCCGGGCGAAGGCGCGGGATCGCCGCAGCTCGGCGGGGCACTCGATCCAGACGCTCCACACGCTCGCGGGCCGGCCCGGCTCCACCACCCGCTCCGCCCAGCGCCTCGCGGCCGCCAGGTTGCCCGCGGTGATCGACCCGCAGCCCTCGATGAGCAGCGGACGATCCGGCGTCACGGGCACCCGCTCGGCGAACGCCTCGGCCCACCAGTTGTAGCGCAGGTATCCGCCGTCGTCGAGCGCGTCGGCGAGGGAGCGGGATCCCTCGGCGAGCCCGTCCCACCCCGGATAGAGGTGCTCGACGTGCAGCAGCTGGGGCTCGCGTCCGAGCTCGCGCAGACGATTGGCGATCCGCGCGGCCAGATCGGTCTTGCCCGCGCCGGAGCGGCCGTCGATCAGCATCGCATCGAGGACTTCGAGGTCGTAACCAGGCATCAGAGATCAACTTTACCGTCGGTGCGCATCCGTTCCGCAAGCAGCATTATCCCAGCCGTGAGCACGGCGAGCACCACGGCGCCGGCGAGCCCGGCTCCGTAGCTCCCCGGAGCCTGGTGCCCGATCAGCTCCGCGACCGCCACCGGCAGCGTCTGCGCACCGGGCCGCACCAGGAACGACGTCGCGCCGAACTCGCCGAGCGACACCGCGAAGGCGAACCCCAGCGCGAGCCCGGCCGAGCGGCCCAGCAGGGCCAGGTCGATCGTGCGCAGCACCGCCGGCGGGCTCGCTCCGAGCGAGCCCGCCGCGAAGCGCAGCTGCTGATCGATGCCGCGCAGCACCGGGAGCAGCGTGCGCACCACGAGCGGCAGCGACACGAGCGCCTGTGCGATCGGGATCAGCACGATCGAGGTGCGCAGATCGAAGCCGATGCCCAGCGGCCGGTGCATCGTCAGCAGCAGGCCGAAGCCGAGTGTCACCGCCGAGACGCCGAGGGGCAGCATCACGAGCCCGTCGAAGACCGCCATGCTCCGCCGCAGGGCCGCCGAGGCGGGGCGGCGTGAGAGCACGAGGGCGATCAGGATCCCGAGGACCATCGCGATGGTCGCGGCGACGAGCGCGATGCGGAGCGACAGGCCGATGGCGTCGAGCGCCGAGCCGTCGAGCGGCAGTTCGTCCGGAGGATCGACCAGGGCGACGTAGTTGGCGAGCGTCCACGCGCCCTCGCGGTCGCGCAGCGAGCGGACGACGAGGGTGAGGATCGGCGCCGCGTGCAGCAGCAGCGTGGTCGCCCCGAACACGGCCAGCGCCGGGATGTCCCCGCGACCGGGCCGCGTCGTGCGGTCGGCCTCCTCCCGCAGCTCGACCGCCCGCTCCCCCGATCGGCGCAGCCGCGCCGACACGAAGAGGCTGGCGCCGACGATGGCGAACTGCGCGAGGGAGAGCACCGCGGCGCCCCGCAGGTCGAGGAACTGCACCGTCAGGCGGTAGATCTCGGTCTCGACGTTCGAGAACTCCCGTCCGCCGAGGATCAGCACGATGCCGAAGGAGGTGGAGCTGAACAGGAACACGAGCGACGCGGCCGAGGCGATCGCCGGCGTCAGAGCCGGCAGGGTCGCGGTGGTCCAGGCGCGCACCCGGCCCGCGCCGAGCACGCGGGCGGCGAGCTCCGAGCTGCGGTCGAGCCGCGCCCAGAAGCTCCCGACCGTGCGGGCGACGACGGTCACGTTGAAGAACGCGAGCGCGGCCACGATGGCGGCCAGGCTGCGCTCGAGCCCCAGCGGCTCGAGCGGCCCGCCCGGCCCCAGCAGCGCGGAGAAGGCGACGCCCACCACCACAGTCGGCAGCACGAACGGAACGGTGAGCAGCCCCTGCAGCATCGTCCGTCCCGGGAAGTCGAGCCGGTACAGCACGTAGGCGGCCGGCAGGCCGAGCCCCACGGAGAGCAGGGTCGCGAGGCCCGCCTGCGCGAGCGTCTGCCCGATGACGCTCCAGGTGCGCGACGCCCCGAAGACCTCGGGGATCCCGCCCGGGTCGAAGCGCCCGTCCCCGATGAAGCCCGTGGCCACGAGCGATGCGACCGGCCACAGGAAGAAGATCGCGAGGAAGGCGAGCGGGATCGCCGCGGCCAGTGTCCAGGCTGCGACGCCCCACGCGCTCCCTCGGTGCAACTAGAGGCCGATCTGCTCGCTCAGAGTCTTCAGCCAGTCCTCGCGGCCGCGCTCGATCTCGGCGGCGGGGAGATCGTGCGTCTGCCCGGCTGCGGGCTCCGGGGCGAACCGCGCCCAGTCCTCGGGCATCTCGACCGAGGCGTCGACGGGGGTCATGTACATGGCGTCCGGGATCGTCTGCTGGAACTCGGGAGAGACGAGGTAGTCGACCACCGCCTGCGCGCCGGCCTCGTTGGCCGCGCCGGCGAGCACCCCCGCGTACTCCACCTGACGGGTGCACGTGTCGAGCAGTGCCCTCGTCGAGGACGCGGATCCGTCCTCGGCCACGGTGAACGCCGGGGACGAGGCGTACGAGAGCACGATCGGCCGCGTACCGCCGTCGCCGCCCTGGGTGAACTGCCCGTAGTACGCGTCGCTCCAGCCCTGCTCGATGCGGGCCCCGTTGTCGACGAGGCTCTGCCAGTAGTCGGCGAAGCCGTCCTCGCCGAACCTCGCGACCGTGCCGACGAGGAACGAGGCGCCCGTCGACGACGCGGTCGGATCCAGCAGCACCGTGAGATCACGGTAGGCGGGATCGGCGAGATCCTCGTAGCTCTCGGGCTCGGCGATCCCCTCCGAGGCGAACCAGTCCGTGTCGACGTTGATGCAGGTCGCGCCGTGATCGACCGGCACGAGGGCGAACGGCGCGTCGCCAGCAGCGCCCTCCTCGCCCTCCGCGAGGATCGCGTAGTCGCTCCCGCTCTCGGGGAAGCCCTCGGGGCGATGCGGAGCGACGACGTCGTTCTCGACGATGCGCGAGGCGAAGATGGTGTCGACCCCGAAGAAGGCGTCGGCGATGGGCGCGCCCTTCGTGAGCACCAGCTTGTTGGTCAGCTCCCCGCCGTCGCCGGCCGAGACCACCTCGACGTCGTAGCCGGTGGCGGCGCTCGCGGCCTCGGCGAACGCCTCGTTGGGGAACGAATCGTGCACGACGAGGGTGACCTTCTCGCCGGCGTCGCCGCCGGCCTGGCCGGGGCCGTCGAACGGCGCCGGGGAGCAGCCCGCGAGCGCGAGACCGCCGATGGCGACGAGCGCGACGGCAGGCAGTGCTGCGCGACGCGCGCGCGGGTGGTGATTCGACGGGAGTGCAGACTTCATCGAGGCTTCCTTCCTCCGCTGGCATGAACCAGATCAGGTTGAACGGTCGGAGCTCGCGTGCTCCCTCTCAGCCCGCCGCGCGCGGACTCCCGTGGATTGCCCCTCTACACTAGCCCTTCCGGCGCGGCCAGCGCCAACCGGTCCGGCGGGCCTCGTCGGCGGACTGCTCGCCCGCTTCGCCGCCACCATCCCAGGCGTAGGCCCGCAGCAGCGCGTCCGTCTCGGACTCCTCGTCGGCGGCGGATCCCCCCGCGGTGCCTTCGGCCCCGGTCTCCCGGTCGCCGTCAGCTCCGGTCGCCGGATCGGCCCAGCCTGTTCCGACCTCGGGTTCGGCGTCGATCCCCGTCTCCCGGACGGGTCGCTTCGCCGCGGCGCCCCCGGATTCCGAGGCCTCCCGAGCATCCGGGTGCTCCAGGTCCTCCGGCGATGCCGCCTCGTGCACGGGCCGGACCTCGGTCGTCGGCTGATCCGTCTCCTGCGTCGTCTCCTGTGCGACCGGGAGGTACGAGAGTCCTCGGAGGCCGCCGACGGTGTCGTCGAGCGGCACGGTCTCCTGCTCGTCGGCGCCCCTCGGCTCGGCGCCGCTCGGGTCGGCGCCGCGGCCGCTCCGCAACCGGTTCAGCGCATCGGCGCCGGGCACGGTGTCGGGAAGCGCGTCGCGCAACCGCGAGTAGTCGGTCCGCCCGGCGGTCACCCCGAGCAGCAGCCCGACCGCGAGCTCGGCGGCGACGAGCCCGCCGGCGAGCCAGGGGTGCGCCCCGGTCTCCGCGAGCCGCTCGGGTCCCAGCGATCCGCCCGCCAGCGCGCAGACGCCCGCGATCGCCAGCCCCGCGAGGGCGGCCGAAACGACGGGGATCGCCAGGGCGACGCCCCACCGCGCGCGGCGCAGCTCCGGACGAAGCGCGAAGAGCAGCCCGAGCCCCAGGCCGGCCAGCACGAGCAGTGCGGGAGCGAGAGCCCCGAGGCCGCCCCACCCCTGCGGAATCGCTCCGAAGATCGGCAGTGCCGGCAGCGGGCCGAGCAGGGTTTCGAAGGGGGTGACCGAGGTGCCCGCGCCCGCCGAGAAGCCGGCTCCGCTGAGCCAGGCCCCGGTCCAGACGACGGCGACGGGCAGCAGGGCGAGCTGGGCGAGGAAGAGCAGCACCGACCCCAGCGGATCGAGCTGCAGGTTCTGGGTGAGGCCGATGACCTCGGGGTAGCCGACGACGAGGGCCACGGCGAGCGCGAGCGCGGCGAGCCCGACGACCGCGGCGAAGGCGGCGGTCGCGAGCAGCACGGTCTGGGCCGCCCGAGCGGGGAAGGCCGCGGCTCCCCGCAGCCCGAGATACTCGAAGCCGCGCTGCACCCCGCGCAGCGCGGTCGTCCACCACGGATGCGCGTCCCGGGCCGCGCGCACCGCAAAGGCGGCCGCGGCGACGACGGCGTAGCTCGACGCGAGCACGAGCACGACCAGCCAGGCCGGCCAGGGGGTGCTCGGCGAGGCCGCCGACATCACGACGAGCGCGACGCCGCCGAAGCCCAGTGCGCCGCCGAGCACCCCGGCGGCGCCGGTGCCGCCCCGGCCTCCGAAGCGCCACCCGGCGCGCGCGGCGAGGAGCACGGTGATGAGCGTGATCCCGAGCGGAGCCAGCGACAGCGTGAAACTCAGCTCCTCCGGGGCCTGCCCGAGTCCCAGCGCCGTCTCCGGGTCGAGCTGGAAGCCCATCGGCACCCAGTGCGCGAGCAGCCAGATCCCGCCGATGACCGAGAGCACGGTCGCCGGTTCGGCGGCGAGGTCGAAGGTGACGACCCACAGCAGCAGTGCCGGGATCGCGATGACCACGAGGCCGGCCAGCGCCACGGCGGCCGCCTCGATCGCAGCGATCGCCGCCGTCACTAAGGATCTCATCGACCAGAAGCTTAGTGCGTCCGCCGAGAGCGGCCCGTCATTCTGCGCGTTGTCGCAGAATCCGCGGCCGGTTACCAGGCGGCGGCGACCGCGCGGTGCGTTTCGAAGAGCGGGACGGCCGTGCCCTCCGGCGCACGGCCGAAGCCGCACTCCGTCGCGACGCCGAAGGCGCGTGCCACGTGCCGCTGGGCGGCCGCGATCCTGCGACGCGCCCCCTCGGGGCCGTCCTCGCGGTGCACGAGGCCGAGGTAGAGCTCCGTCCCCTCCGGAACATCGAGCGCCTGCAGCGGCGCGAAGTAGGCGTCGTCGTCGCGCTCGATCGGCACGGGCAGATGCAGCCAGGTGAGCGGGCGCCGGGAGGCCGCGACGGCCAGGTTCGCGAAGCGCACGAGATGGGCGGTGTCGCTCGGCTCGACGAAGTGCTTCTCGGCCACGTCGCCGTAGCACAGGTGCACGCCGACCTCGACGTCGTCGGGCACCCGGCCGATCTGCCGGGCGAGCCGCTCGCTCGTGCCGGCCCAGACGTCGTCGAACCACTCGTAGGCCTCGCCCGTGTACCCCCGCAGACCCTCGAGCATCGCGAACTCCAGCGCGGCATCCCACTGGATCGCGAGCTCGTCGTGCGGGATCTCCGCGAGGATCCGGTCCAGCTCGGCGGCGAGCGCCGCCTCGTAGACCGGCTCGAAGGCTTCGCGATCCGCGGCGGCCACGAAGCTGCCGACCACACCGAGCGGGGTCGGCAGCGAGACCTGGAAGCGCGTCTGCGCGGCGACGGCCCCTTCGCGCTTGAGCCGGGAGAACACCTCCCAGGACTCGAGCGCCGCACCGGCGTAGCCCAGCGGCGGCAGCTCGAGATCCTCGGCCCGCACCCCCTCCGCGATGCGCACCGGCCGCATGTCGAGCGTGCGCAGCGGGATCGGGGTGTCGCCCACGCGCTCGATGCCCTCGGCCCGTCCCAGTCGGTCGGCCTGGAACACGATCCAGTGGAAGCGCTCCCCCACCTCGCCGTCGGGGATGCGCTTCAGGCGATCGCCGAGGTGCTCGGCCGCCGTGCGCATCGTGGTCTCGGCGTCGTCGAAGTTGATGCTGCCGACGAGGTGCGCGCCCTGTGGTTCTGTCATGCCCCCAGTCTAGGAGCCGCGCGGCCTCGCCCCGACCAGCATCCGTAGTTCGCGAATCGCCCGAACTCTGCCGCCCATTGGGCGTTCTGCGAACCTCAGACGGAGCGGTTCATCCCCCGGCCGGATCCGCCGCCCGGGGCACCTCTAGGCTGAGGGGTATGACGAGCTGGGAGAACGGATCATCGGATCGAGGCCGTGTCGTGGTCGGCGGCGCCGGCGGATTCATGGGCAGGCACCTCGTCGAGCGCTCCCGGGCGGCCGGGCGCGAGGTGGTGACGATCGGGCGATCCGGCGCCGATCTGCGCTGGGGCGACGATGCCGGGATCGCCGCCGCGGTCGACGGTGCGGCACTGGTCGTCGGTCTCGCGGGCAAGAGCGTGAACTGCCGCTACACCCCGGCGAACCGGGCCGAGATCTTCCGCTCCCGTCTCGACACCACCGCGGCGCTGTCCCGCGCGATCGCTAGCGCCGCGGCACCGCCGGCGCTGTGGGTCAACGCCGCCACCGCGACCATCTACCGGCACGCCGAGGATCGGCCGATGACGGAGCGCGACGGCGAGATCGGCACCGGCTTCTCCGTGGAGGTCGCGAAGGCCTGGGAGCGCGCGCTGTTCGCCGAGGAGCTGCCCGCGACACGACGTGTGGCGCTGCGGACCGCCATCGTGCTGGGGCACGGCGGCGTACTGGCCCCGATCCGCCGGCTCGCCCGCCTGGGACTCGGCGGACCGCAGTACGACGGCTGGTGGCCCGCGACCCGCACTCGGCGCGAGGCGGGCACCCTGCATCTGCGGGGAGCGGGACGGGGGCGGCAGCGGTTCAGCTGGATCCACATCGACGATGCGGCGCGGATCATCGACTTCCTCGAGGAGCATCCCGAGATCGAGGGTCCCGTGAACGCGGGCTCGCCGCGCCCCGTGGACAACCGCGAGTTCATGGCGACGGTGCGCCGCGTGCTCGGCGTGCGCTTCGGGCCGCCCACTCCGCGTTGGGCGCTGGAGATCGGAGCCATCGGCATCCGCACCGAGACCGAGCTCGTGCTCAAGAGCCGCTGGGTGCTGCCCGAGCGGCTCGAGGCGGCCGGGTTCGAGTTCGCCTATCCGGAACTCGAGCCCGCGCTGCGCGAGGCGTTCGACCGCGTGTAGCGGCACGTCTCATCCGCCGGAGACGGCGTCCGCTCCCGGCAGCGCGGGCGCCCCGCGACTCTCGCCGCGTGCCGCCCGCGCGGGTCAGGCCCGCCGTCGCGCGGCCGCGAGCAGGATCCCGCCCATCGTCAGCAGCCCCGCTGCGGCGGCGATCAGCATCGCGCCGGGCTCGGCGCCCGTGCTCGCCAGCGCCGGCTTCGGCTCGGCCGGGGCGCTCGGCACGACGGGGTCATCGTCGTCGCCGGGAGCCGGGGAGGCCGCGGTCACGGTCAGCTGGATGCTCGCGGCAGCGGGGGCGCAGTTGCCGTCGCTGCTGACGAAGTCGACGACGACGGGATCGTCGCCGGCCGCCTGCGGCTCGTACTCGATCGTTCCGGCGCCGGTGGCGGGGTCCACCGCCGTGCGCCCGACCTCGACGCCGGACCGGCTGAACACCAGTTCCCCGGCGAGGGCCGTATCGCACTCGACGCTCGCGCTCAGCTCGGTCGACTCGCCCACCAGCAGCCGGGCGGGGCTCGCCGCCGCAGAGACGATGGTGCTCGCGGCGGGCGACACGACGAGGGTGTGATCGACCGCCGCGGCGGAGCACACCCCGCCTCGGCCGTCGTAGTCGATCTCGATCGGCAGCGTCCCTGCGGTAGCGGGGGTGAACTCGATCGAGGCCTCCTGCGAGCCCGCGTCGACCGCGGCCGAGCCCAGCACGGACCCGCCCGAGGTGAACGTCACCGTGCCGCCCTCGGCGCCGAACGCGCAGTCGAGCGCGGCGGTGAGCGTCACCGGCTGGCCCACGGTCGCGGCGGTCGCACCCGCCTGGATGCCGGTCGTGTCCTGCGCGAGCTGCCACGTGATGCTCACCCGGCCGTCCCGGCTCGCGTTCTGGCCCAGCGGAGCCTGCGAGAGAGCCTGCGCCGAGTATCCGCTCGCCAGGAACCCGGATCCGCCGCCGCCCGCGACGCCGTTGAAGCCGGAGCCGCTGATCCCGCCGGATCCGCCGCCGCCGCCGTGGTAGCCGCCGCCCGCACCGCTGCCGGAGCCGCCGGGGGCGTTCTCCGCTGAGCCGCCGTCGCCGCCCGCGCCCGGGAGGAAGCCGTCGAGCGGGGCGTACGAGGCCGGCCCCGTGCCGTTCGCGC
Organism: Leucobacter sp.; assembly: GCF_053528595.1. Taxonomy (NCBI): domain Bacteria; kingdom Bacillati; phylum Actinomycetota; class Actinomycetes; order Micrococcales; family Microbacteriaceae; genus Leucobacter; species Leucobacter sp. The sequence goes on from NZ_JAIVPF010000054.1 coordinate 48,509, forward strand.
CCGGAGCGTAGACGCCATCGGTCCCGATGCCGCCCGCGCCGGGACCGCCGAGCGTTCCTCCACCGCCATGGGTGCCGCCGAGGGACCCCTGACCGGCCTGATTCGCTCCGCCGCCGGCACTCCCGTTGCCGCCACCTGCGCCGCCGGATCCACCGCCCGCCACGGCGAACGGGCTCCACGGAGTGTCGTCTCCCGCGAAGAACACGTAGGACCCGCCACCGCCGCCGAGGCCCGCGTAGAGCGGTTCTCCGCCGCCGATCACCGGGCCGCCGTCGCCGCCGCCGCCCCAGCCTCCCCGGGTGTTCTGCCCGCCCTGCCCGACGGCGATCGCGAACTGCGTGCCCGGTGCGATGTCTGCGGGGTCGGTCGTGAACGCCCCTCCGAGCCCGCCGATGAACCAGTGCCCGTATCCCGAGGCGCCCTGCACCTCGAAGCTCAGCTGAGTGGCCCCGGCCGGCACCGTCCACGATTCCACCTCGCCGGTGAACTCGAAGACGACGGAGCAGGCGCCGCTCTCGTCGCAGCCGTCCGGCAGCGCCGCATACGCCGCGGTGGGCGCGGCGACGAGCGCTCCCGCCAGCAGAACGGTTCCGAGCACACCGGCTCCGAGTACGCGCTTCATAGGATCCCCATTCAGTCCCCGCTCCCGATGCCCCTGCGCGCCGAGTCGCGACAGCTCATCATACGACAAGAATGTGGACTCGATCCAACACGGGAGGCGCGGCCCGGATCCGGGTGCCGGGACGCTCCCCGCGCCCGCGTCCCCTAGTGCTCGTGCCGGTAGAGGAACGCGGCCATCGCCTCGCGGGACACACTCGACTTCGGCAGGTACTTCGGCTTCCCGGCGACCTGCTGCACCCCCGTCGAGAGCCCGGTCGCGCGCATCCAGGCGATCTCGTCGTAGAACCGATGGCTCGTCGCCACGTCCGCGAACGGCGACGTGCGCGGTCCGCCGTACCTCGCGCCGTCGAGCCGGTACAGGAACGCCGCCATCGCCTCGCGGGACACACTCGACTTCGGCAGGTACTTCGGCTTCCCGCTGCGCTGCTGCACCCCCGTCGACAGGCCCTCGAAGTACATCCAGGAGATCTCGTCGTAGAACTTGTGGCTCGGAGGCACGTCAGCGAACGGCGACTGCTTCGGCCCCGTGAACCTCGCGCCGTCGAGCCGGTACAGGAACGCCGCCATCGCCTCGCGGGACACACTCGACTTCGGGAGGTACTTCGGCTTCCCGCCGGCCTGCCGCACACCGGTCGACAGGCCCGTTGCATGCATCCAGTTGATCTCGGTGGCGAACTTGTGGGTGTTCGGGACGTCGGCGAACGGGCCCGGGTTCCTGGGCGGCGATGGGCTCTGCCCGCCGAAGCGCAGACTCACCTGCGCGCCGCTCGAGGTCATGGGCCCCACGCTGATCCGCAGATCCGACACGGGGCTCTTGAAGGACTGCCCCTGCGCCAGCGATCCGGAGTAGACGCTCTGGCGCGGATAGGTCTGCAGATAGGTCTCCGGCATGCCCTGCTGGCTGTCGATCCGATAGAGGATCGTCACCCCCGGCGGATACACGGAGTTGAACCCGCTCATCGGCCACACCTGGGTCCCGCTGTAGGTGTTGGCGTCGCGGCCGGTGCCGGATCGGTAGTCGATGTAGAACACCACGTTCTGCGCGTCGGGGACCTTCAGGCTGCGCAATCCGGATCTCGCCGAGCGCGGCTGCAGGGTGAGCGTGGTGTCGCTCCGCACGGTCTGCATCTCTCCGGCACCGAGTATGCCGTGATGCTCGCGGAAGGGCGTGCTCATCGCCGGCAGTCCGCCGATGACGTTGCTCCCCATGACGCCGTACACGTCGCCGTAGACGACCGCCTGACAGGGATTGCCGCAGTACCAGCCGTACTCGTGCCCGAACCCGAGATTGTGCCCGATCTCGTGCGCGAGCGCGCCGGGCCCCGACGCGCCGGTGTAGGCGGCGAGCCGACCCCCGGAGCTGAAGTTCAGCCCCGACGACGCGACGCCGACGCGACCTCCGGACATGCAGGCCTCGGGCACCAGCACGATCAGGTGGTTGGCGCTCGTGGTGAAGTCGACGCTCGGATAGACGACGGTCTGCGCCTCGGTGACGACCGCGTTGAACGCCGCCATATCGACGCTCAGGCCGCACTTGTTCTCGACGGTCGCGCTCGCCGAGTTGTAGGTGTACCAGGCCTCCCACGACATCGTCGCGTTGCCCTCGGACTGCTCCGCCCAGTAGTTCATCGCGTCGACGACGGCCTTCGAGACGACGTCGGCGGCGGGGTGGGCGCCCCGGTTCGCGATCTGGGCGACATACAGGCGGTGATGCGTGGGGGGCGGCCGCCACGACGTCGGGCGGGGTGATCGTCGCATCTGCGAGTTGCACGTCTCCGCCCATCTCCAGCAGCAGCTCGAGCGCCCGTGCCGCACCCGGCGTCTCGGCCGCGATGGTCTCGCCCGGCTCGACGTCGACGCCCGATTCCTCCACCGCTTCGACCACGGGGGCGGGCAGCACGACCTCTCCGACCAGCGCCGCCTCTCTCGGGGGCGGGGAGTCGAAGTCGGTGACGAGGGTGAGCAGCGTGCCGTCGTCGAGCACGAGCACCTGGAACTCCTCCGGTTCGCGCACCTGCGCGTCCTGCGCCGGCTCCGCGATCATCGTCTGCACGACACCGCTGACCTCGACGGTGACCGCGTTGCGCGACGCGGCGCCGGCGTTCCCCTCGCCGCCTTCGTGCGGTTGCCCCGCGTCGCGCGGAACCTCGCCCTCCGGCCCCGCCGGTGACCCGTCGCCCTCACCCGGCTCGAGCGGCGGATCCTCCGGGGCGGGCGCGGGTTCCTCCACGGCGGGCGGGGACTCCTCGGCGACCGGAGGCGGCTCATCCCCCTCGGCGGGCCCGGGGCCCGCGGGTTCGCCGGACTCACTCCCCTCGACCGTTCGAGGCTGCGGGGGCGGGTCGTCCGCCCCCTCGTCGGGTCCGGTCACGATTCCGTCTTCGTGTCCGGCTTCCTCTCCGGGCGGACCCCCGACGGTGATCCATGGTTCGGCTCCCGCCGGGATCGCCGCCGCCGATACCAGGGAGATCCCCAGCACGAATGCCCCCAGCCCCATGACGATCTTGCTCGCTCCAGCAGGCATGAGCCCAGCCTCTCTATCCGGTCGGAGAAAGCGGCCATCGCCTCGCGCGATGCACACGCCTTCCGGAGAGCGGGCGCCTCACCCGTTCTCGGTTCCCCTGATAGATCGCACTGCGGAGCGCAATCGGCCGATTCCTCGCTCCCAACGATGCACGGCCCGCGCATCTGCGGGAGCACGGCGACGCCGAGGCCCGATGGCCCTCACCGACACCGTGCGGGTCGCGATCCGCGGCCCCGCCCGCGCACCGACGGGCAGGACGGGACCCGGCAGGCCGAAGGCGGGCGCTGGAGGCGGTGGCGGGAGCGCAGCGGCGACGGCAATCCCCCTATGCGTTCCATCCGGCATAGTCGGCCTCTCGCAGTCGCACCGCAACTGGTCCGCGTCACGGCTCTGTGGCGCGGCTTAGGCACAAATATAGGCCCGAGTCCATCGCTTGGCAACAGCGGGCGCGCGCCCGGCGGCCGGGCCTCGTGCAGGTCCGTGGACGCGCATCGGGGCCGATCGCCCGAAAGCGATCGGCCCCGATGACCGGCGGCGCGTGTACAGCTGAGCGAATGCCTGCCGCAGTGGCGGCAGCGCAGCATTCGCCTGTAAACGCCTGCAGCAGTAGCCGCAGCGCCTCAGATGCGAAACGCTGGCGCGTTTCGCCCTGAATCTGAGGCGCGTTTACAGCTCTGAGAATGCTGCGCGCAACAGCTCGGCGGTCTCGGTGGGGGTCTTGCCCACCTTGACGCCGGCGGCCTCGAGGGCCTCCTTCTTGGCCTGCGCGGTGCCCGCCGAGCCCGAGACGATCGCGCCGGCGTGGCCCATCGTCTTGCCCTCGGGTGCGGTGAAGCCCGCGACGTAGCCCACGACCGGCTTGGTCACGTTCGCCCGGATGTAGTCGGCCGCACGCTCCTCGGCGTCGCCGCCGATCTCGCCGATCATCACGATCGCCTTCGTCTCGGGATCCGCCTCGAACGCGGCGAGCGCGTCGATGTGCGTGGTGCCGATGATCGGGTCGCCGCCGATGCCGATGGCGGTCGAGAAGCCGAGATCGCGCAGCTCGTACATCATCTGGTAGGTCAGGGTGCCCGACTTCGAGACGAGGCCGATCGGCCCCTTGCCCGTGATCGTGGCGGGGGTGATGCCCGCGAGCGCCTCGCCGGGGGTGATGATGCCCGGGCAGTTCGGGCCGATGATGCGGGTCTTCCCGCCGGTCGCCTTCGCGTGGGCCCAGAGCTCGGCCGAGTCCTTCACGGGCACGCCCTCGGTGATGATGACGAGCAGGCCGATACCGGCGTCGATGGCCTCGATCGCGGCGTCCTTGGTGAAGGCCGGGGGCACGAACGCGACCGACACATCGGCGCCGGTCTCGGCCATCGCCTCGGCGACCGAGGCGAAGACGGGCAGCTCCACCTGGGCGCCGGAGGCGTCGGTGTGCGTCACGGTCGTGCCGGCCTTGCGCGCGTTCACACCGCCGACGATATCGGTGCCCGCCGCGAGCATGCGCGCGGTGTGCTTGGTGCCCTCGCCGCCGGTGATGCCCTGGACGATGACCTTGGAATCCTTGTTCAGGAAGATCGACATGTTTCTTCTCCTACGTCCTTCGTCTCGGGATCAGCGGGCGTTCGCCAGCTCGGCGGCCTTGTCGGCGCCCTCGTCCATGGTGGCGGCCTGCGTCACGAGCGGGTGCGCGGCCTCGTCGAGGATGCGGCGCCCCTCCTCGACGTTGTTGCCGTCGAGGCGCACGACGAGCGGCTTGTTCGCCGCGTCGCCGAGCTTGGCGAGCGCACCCACGATGCCGTTGGCGACCGCGTCGCAGGCGGTGATGCCGCCGAAGACGTTGACGAACACCGACTTCACCTGCGGATCGCCGAGGATCACGTCGAGGCCCGCGGCCATGACCTCCGCCGAGGCGCCGCCGCCGATGTCGAGGAAGTTGGCGGGCTTCACGCCGCCGTGATTCTCTCCCGCGTAGGCGACGACGTCGAGCGTGGACATCACGAGGCCCGCGCCGTTGCCGATCACGCCCACCTCGCCGTCGAGCTTCACGTAGTTGAGATCCTGCGCCTTGGCCTTGGCCTCCAGCGGATCCTCGGCGGCCTTGTCCTCGAGAGCCTCGTGCTCCGGATGACGGAAGTCGGCGTTGGCGTCGAGCGACACCTTGCCGTCGAGCGCGATGATGTCGCCGGCGCCGGTGAGCACGAGCGGATTCACCTCGACGAGCGTCGCGTCCTCACCCGTGTAGACCTCGTAGAGCTTCTGGAAGACCGGCACGACCTTCGCGACGAGCTCCTCCGGGAATCGCGCGGCCCGCGCGATCTCCTCGGCCTTGGCCGCGTCGATGCCCACGAGCGGATCGACCTCGATGCGCGCGAGCGCCTCGGGCTTCTCCACGGCCAGCTGCTCGATCTCCATGCCGCCCTCGACCGAGCAGAGCGACAGGTACGAGCGGTTGGCGCGGTCGAGCAGCACCGAGAAGTAGAACTCCTGCGCGATGTCGGCGCCGGCCGCCACCATCACGCGCTTCACGACGTGGCCCTTGATGTCGAGACCGAGGATCGCCTGCGCGGCCTCGTACGCCTCCTCGGGGCTCTTGGCGACCTTCACGCCGCCGGCCTTGCCGCGGCCGCCGGTCTTCACCTGAGCCTTGACGACGACCACGCCGCCGATCTTCTCCGCCGCGGCGCGCGCCTCCTCAGGCGTGTCGGCGATGAGACCGGCAAGTACCGGCACTCCGTATCGCTCAAAGATGTCTCGTGCCTGGTACTCGTACAGATCCACGTACTGTCCTTCGCTTGTCGGGGTGATCCGAGGCAGAAAAGTGTCTCGATGTCGAGATAAGTCGACCAGTCGGAGATTCTATCACCGCAGGATGTGGCGCAGCGTTCAGCGGCGCTGCTTGCTGCGGTAGAGCTCGGCATCGGCTCGACCCATCGCGACCTCGAGCGTCTCGTCCGGATCCGTCTCGGCAGCACCCCACGACCAGGAGTGGCGCGCCTCGCGCCGCGAGCGCCGCAGCAGCGCCTCCGCCTCGTCGAGTCCGGTCGGCAGCAGCAGCACGAACTCGTCTCCCCCGATGCGCGCCACGATGCCGTTCGAGTGATCCCAGACCCCGCGCATCCCCACCAGTTCGCGCCACGAGCGCGCGGACTCGCTGAGCGCGAGGTCGCCCGACGAGTGCCCGCCCTCCTCGTTCACCCGCCTGAAGTCGTCGAAGTCGATGATCGCGATGGTGACCGGCACGCCCCGCCGGGCAGCGCGCTGCCGCAGCCGCCTCGCCGCGCCGCGCAGCCCGCGGCGGTTGAGCACCCCGGTCAGCGGATCGGTCGCGGCCTGCACGCGCATCTGCTTGCGCACGGCACGGGCACCCCCGAAGGTGAAGACCGAGATCAGCACCGCGTAGGTGATCAGCGTGAGCGGCGATCCGACCCCCTCTCCGAGCGCCGGGTTCCAGATCAGCGTCGCGCAGACGCGCAGCGCGCTCAGCACCATGAAGGGGATCGCGATGTGCGTCGGGAAGAACCATCCGATGTAGAGCGCGGAGAAGGGCAGGGCGAGCAGCGCGTTGATCTCGGCGTGCGTGTGCTGGGAGAACACGAGGAAGTAGGTCGACCACGCCTCGATCACCACCGCCATGAGCAGACCGAGCCGCAGCGTGTACGCCCGTCCGAAGGCGAGGGGTATCGCCGTTCCCAGCGTGTAGAGCGCGAGCCACAGCGACACCATGCCGCGCTGGATGTGCGGGTGCCCCACCACCAGGTCGACGGCGAAGACCAGCGCCAGCAGCAGGGAGATCATCGAGCTCACGAACGAGAACGGGGTCTGCCAGCGCACGAAGCGCGCGCCGAGCTCGCGGACGAGCTCGAGACCGCCCGGCCGGGCGTCCACATCGGCGGAGCGTCTCCTATTCACGCAGCTCACCCCGCTTCAGGTGCTTCTGCTCGTACAGCGCGCGGTCGGCGCGCGCGAGCAGTTCGTCCACGGTGTCGCCCGGCACGGCCTCGGCGATCCCCCACGACCAGGCGTTCGCCGAACCCTGCTGCAGCCGGTCCACCACGACGCCGCACTCCTCGGCGTCGACGCCGAGCAGCAGCAGCACGAACTCGTCGCCGCCGATCCGCCCCACGGCATCGCCCGAGCGCACCTCGTCGCGCCAGGACTCGACGGTCGCGATCAGCGCGGCATCGCCCGCGGCGTGGCCCTGCGCGTCGTTCAGCCGTTTGAAGTCGTCGAAGTCGACGGCCACCACGCAGAAGCCACCGCGCTGGGGAGTCAGCCGCCGCAGCTGCGACTCCAGGCGCTCCATGAAGCCCCGCCGATTGCAGACGCCGGTGAGCGGATCGGTCGCGGAGACCCGCTGCTGGCGCCACCACAGGTAGAAGCCCACCGAGTAGCAGAACAGCAGGCTGAGGATCCCGTGCACCGACACCGGCGCGCCGATGGCCCCCGCGGGCCCCAGCAGAGGATTGTTCACCATGACCGTTCCGAACGCCGCCAGGCTCGCGACGACCAGCGGCACGGCAAGCCGCGGGGGCACGAACCAGCCGAGATAGAACGCGATCACCGGCATCTGCTGCAGCGACGAGATGACCGACTGCGGGTCGTCGGCGAGGCTCAGGAAGTAGGACTGGGCGGCGATGGAGATCAACACGGCGCTGATCCCGATCCACCCCGGCACACCGCTGCCGAAGGCAAAGGTGATGACACCGGCGACGACGCACGCGAGCAGCAGGACCCAGGCGACCCAGGGGTTGACCATGTCCTGATGGAAGACGAGATCGACGACGAGTGTGAGCGCGAGCAGCAATGCTCCGAAGATGAGGTACAGGGAATGCGGATTCTGGCGTCGGAGCTGAAGAGACAGCCAGGCCATCGCGCACTTCCCCTCGTGCCGGATCCGCCCCCTCCGGCTGTTCGTATCCTTAGCGTACACAATCCGTGGAATAAGAGGCTCACGGCCTCTCCGCCAAACCCGGGCGCTGTCCAGATTCTCAGACTCGGCGGGTACTCTTGAGCCGTCGCCGCCCGGGAGCTTCCCGCCAGGCGGTGACGGGAATCGAGCAACTGGTGAACCGCACTGAAGAACCGAAACCGGAGGGCCTCAGGGCGCGCAAGCGCCGGGCCACGGAGAACGCGATCGAGCTGTCGGCCGTCACGCTCGCCCTCGAACTCGGCGTCGAGAACGTCACGGTGGAGGCGATCTGCGAGATGGCGGACATCTCCCGCAGCACCTTCTTCAACTACTTCTCATCGCGCGACTACGCGATCGTGGGGCGGGCCGTGAACATTCCGGAGGGCAGCGAGGCGTTCGCGGTGCTCGACAGCGCTCCCGAGGATCTCGTGCTCGGCATCTTCCGCCTGTACTTCGCCGCGATCGGCCACAACCACGTGAACTCAGATGTGGCGCGTCTGCGCATGCAGCTCATCTCCGAACAGCCGGAGGCCGCCCGCCTCTCCCTGACGACCTTCCTCGAGTCCTCCTATCAGCTCACGGCGACGGCTACGGCGTGGCTGACGGCGCATCCGGAGCACGCGAAGCTGGGCGATCCGCTGCGCGAGGCGACGCTCGCCGTCACCATGGTGAACGGGATCATCGCCGCGCAGATGAACGAGTGGTCCGCCGGCAGCGGCGACACCTCCGCCACCGAGGACGGGGTGCGCCGGATGATGGAGGACTACCGCTCGATCCTCGGCTGAGCCGCGCACGGCCGCCGATCGGGCGGCGGAGCACAGCGATCAGTCGATCTTGGTGATGGGCGACAGCTTCACCAGCAGCTTCCGCTCCCCCACGGAGTCGAAGACGACGTGGGCGATGCGCTTCGAACCGGTTCCGGTGACGCCGGTCACCCGCCCGTCCCCGTACTCGTCGTGCCGGATGCGGTCGCCCGGGCCGAGCTCGAGGTCGCCGTTGTCGCGTGCCGCGCCGCCGATCATGTTCGGGAACCCGCCGCCGGCCGCCTGGGCCTCCTTCGCGAGCCGCTTGCGCTCGCGCCACTTGTCGAGCGCCGACTGCATGTTGCCGCTCGCGGGCTCGCTGACGGCCGCTGAGCCGCTCGATCGGCCGGCGCCGCCCGAGAACGACACGGACGAGTCGACCCCGCGCGAGCGCGATCCCGCACCCCCGAAACCCGAAGCCGCGTTGCGCGGCGCGTTGAGCGCCCGCGACGCCGTGCCCCCTCGGCCCGTGACCTCGCCCGGCGACTGCCGCCAGTCGATGAGCCCCTCGGGGATCTCCTGCAGGAACCGCGAGGGCATGGCGACCGAGATGTCGCCGAAGGTGGCGCGGGTCGAGGCGAGCGTGAGGTAGAGCCGCTCGCGCGCCCGGGTGATGCCCACGTACATGAGGCGGCGCTCCTCGCTGATCCCGCCGACCTCGTCGACGGACATCTGGTGCGGCAGCAGCCCCTCCTCGACGCCCGTGATGAACACCGCCTTGAACTCGAGGCCCTTGGCCGTGTGCATGGTCATGAGCGAGACGGTGCCGCTGGTGTCGTCGAGATCGTCCGCGGCCGCGACGAGGCTGACCTCGGTGAGGAACGCCAGCAGCCCGGCGCCGGGCTGCTTGACGTCGAACTCGCGGGCCACGGCGAGCAGCTCCTCGAGGTTCTCGGCGCGCGCGTCGTCCTGCGGGTCGCGCTTGGCCCGCAGCTTCTCGATCATCTCGGTCTCGTCGAGGATCAGCTTGAGCACGTCGCCCACCGGCGCGGGTTTCGCCTCCTCGCCGGGCACGTCGGTCGCACCCCCGCCCGCCGCCATGCGCGCGGCGCGCATCAGCAGCTCGCCGAGCTCCCGCACCGTGACGCGCAGCTTGGGGCCGAGCTGGGCCACCTCGTCGGCGCGCAGCATCGCGTCGTGGAACGAGATGGCGTGCGTCTCCTGGAAGTTGGCGAGGTGCGCCTCGGCCATCGGGCCGATGCCGCGCTTGGGCGTACCGAGCATGCGCGACCACGCGATCGGGTCGTAGGGGTTCGCGATGCTCGTGAGGTACGCCATCGCGTCCTTGATCTCGGCGCGCTCGTAGAACTTGGTGCCGCCGAGCACGCGGTACGGGATCGCGGACCGGATCAGCAGCTCCTCCAGCGCGCGCGTCTGCGAGTTGGTGCGGTAGAACACCGCGACATCGCTGTAGGCCACGCCCGCTCGGTGCAGATCCTCGATCTCTTCGGCCACGAAGCGCGCCTCGTCGTGCTGCGAGTAGCCCGTGAAGCCGACGATCCTCTCGCCGTCGCCCTCGGTGGTGAAGAGGTTCTTCTCCTGCCGGTCGAAGTTGTTGCCGATGACGGCGTTGGCGGCGGAGAGGATGTTCTGCGTGGAGCGGTAGTTCTGCTCGAGCTTCACGACCTCGGCGCCGCGGAAGTCGCGCTCGAACTCGACGATGTTGCGGATGTCGGCGCCGCGGAAGGCGTAGATCGACTGATCCGAGTCGCCCACGACGGTGAGGCTCGACGCGGGGATGCGCCCGCTCTCGTCGAGCTCCCGCTCGCGCGCCGGGGGCACGAGGCGCTCGACCTGCTCGGGCTCGATCGGCCGGGTCAGCTCGCGGATGAGCGAGTACTGCGCGTGATTGGTGTCCTGGTACTCGTCGACGAGGATGTGGCGGAAGCGGCGCTGATACACCGCGGCGACATCGGGGTGCGCCCGGAAGAGGTGCACGGTCTGCCCGATGAGGTCGTCGAAGTCGAAGGCGTTGGCGCGCCGCAGCTCCTGCTCGTACGTCTTGAAGATCTCGACGAACAGCCGCTCCCGCGGGTCGCTCTCGTTCATGGTCGCCGCGTAGGCGTCGGCGTCGGAGAGCTCGTTCTTGAGCCGCGAGATCTTGGAGCCGGCGTTCGCCGGGGTGAACCCGTAGGTGTCGGCGTCGAGCTCCTTGATGATGCGCTTGAGCAGGGCGCGCGAATCGGCCGAGTCGTAGATGGTGAAGCCCGAGACGTACCCGAACCTCTCGGCCTCGCGGCGCAGGATGCGCACGCACGCCGAGTGGAAGGTCGAGACCCACATGCCCTCGATGCCGGCGCCCAGCAGCCCCTCGAGGCGCTCCCGCATCTCGGCCGCGGCCTTGTTCGTGAAGGTGATGGCGAGGATCTGGCTGGGCCAGGCCTCGCGGTTGCGGATCAGCTGCGCGATGCGATGGGTGAGCACGCGCGTCTTGCCCGATCCCGCACCCGCCACGATCAGCAGCGCGGGGCCGCGCGCGATCACCGCGCGCTCCTGCGCCGGGTTCAGCCCGTCGAGCAGCGGATCGGCGCCGCCGGAACCGCCGCCCAGGCCCGTGTCGAAGCCGCCGATCGGAGCTCCGGGCTCCAGAAGTTCAAAATCGCTCATCGTCCCTCAAGTCTAGGCGGCGCCCCTGACATTCGCGGAGCCGGCGGCGATCCCGCGACGCGCACCGGGGATCGGCAGGACCGGGGCCGCCGGGGCTCGCACGACGAGCACCGCTATGCGGAAGAATGGAGGAATGTCTGCTCAGCGCCCCACCGTGCTCGTCTTCGCGACGGGCGGCACCATCGGCATGCACGAGACCGACGGCGGCCTGGCACCGGATCCCGACTTCCCCGAGGTGCTCGAGCGCATGGTCGCCGGAATCTGCGACCCGCTCGGCATCGAGGCGCGCATCAACCATCTGCTGCCCGCCATCGACAGCGCCAACGCCGACGCCGAGACGGCCCCGCGCATCGCCCGCGCCATCAGCGCCCGCGTGCGCACGCACCGCCCGCGCGGCGTGGTGATCCTGCACGGCACCGACACCCTCGCCTACTCCGCAGCCAGGCTCGCCTTCGAGCTGTCCGGCATCGGCAGCCCGGTGATCGTCACCGGCAGCCAGCTGCCGCACGGCGCCCCGGGCACCGACGCCGTCGACAACCTGAGCCTCGCCATCCGCGCGTCGGTCAGGGCGGCTCCCGGGGCGCCCGTGTCGATCGCGTTCGGGGGCTCCATCCTGCCCGCCGTGCGGGCGACGAAGCACGACACCGTCTCGCTCGCCGCGTTCCGCGCCGAGCGCTCCCTGGCCCCGCGGCCGATGGGTGTCCCCGCACCCCCGGTCGCGCAGGACTCCCCCGCCGCACCCGCCCGCGTGCTCTCCTTCCGCTTCACGCCCGCGGTCACCGCGGAGGACCTCCGGGCCGCGGTCGGCGCGCGCCCCGACGGACTGGTGCTCGAGTGCTACGGCAGCGGCAACGCGCCGGTGACGCGGCCGGGCATGCTCGGCACGCTGCGAGAGCTCTGCGCGACCCTCCCGGTGGTCGCGGTCACGCAGTGCGCCACCGGCGGCGTCGACCTGACGCGCTACGCCGTGGGCCGGGAACTGGCGGCCGCCGGCGTGATCGACGGATCGGACCTCACGGTCGAGGCCGCGACCGCGAAGCTCGGCTTCCTGCTCGATCGCGGGCACGGGGGCGAGGATCTGCGCGACGCCATGGAGCGCAACCTGGTCGGCGAGCGCGCCTGAGCCGCCCGCGCGCCCCGTTCCGCCCGAGATCCCGATTTCCGCCGCATCCCGGCGGGATTCGCGACGGAAATCGGGATCTCGCGAGCGCAGGATCTCGCGAACGCAGGATCTCGGGAACGCGGGATCTGGATCGAGGTCGGGACGGGATGCGGGCGCGCGGCGAGGGCGGCGGCGTCCCTCACCCTCCGGCGACGCGACGCGCGAGGGCGGCCGCCCGGCGCACCGCGTCGCCGTCGCCCGCGGCGGTCCCGCCGGCGATCCAGTCCCGCATGAGGTAGTGCACGACCCCCATGGCGAGCGAGACGATCATCCGGGCCTCGTCGTCGAGCTCCGGGTCGGCGGCGCGCGAGGGTCCGTCGCCGATGAGCCGGGCGCGGACGAGGTCGACGATGGAGTTCTGCGCCTCCTCCATCCGGGCGAACTCCTTCATCGCGAGCGACGGGTTCTCCCGCAGGATCCGGTGCCGCTTGCGGAGCGTGTCCGGGCCGGCCCCGCCGAGGTCGGCCAAGCCCTCGACGAGGGTGCCGATGAGATCCTCCAGCGGCGACCCGCCGAGGCCCCGCGCGTAGGCCTCCCGGCGCTCGGCTCCGGGAAGCGGCGGATCGATCCCGAGCACCGCGCGCTCCTTGGAGCCCGCGTAGTTGAAGAAGGTGCGCGGCGAGATCATCGCGTATTCGCAGATCATCTCCACGGTCACGTGCTCGTAGCCGTGCTCGAGGGCGAGCTCCAGCGCGCCCCGCTCGATCGCCGCCTGCGTCGCACGGCGCTTGCGCTCCCGCAGTCCCCCGGTCTCCCGCTCGCTCATCGATCCATTGTCACTCATGCCCCGGCGCGTCGGTCACTCGTACCGCAGCGCGTCGATGGGGTGCTGCCTGGCCGCCCGGCGAGCCGGAAGCGTCCCCGCGAGGAAGGCGATCGCCATCACCACGAGGATCACCGTGACGATCGAAGCGGGCTCGAACAGCATGATCTGCAGGCCGGGGAGCCCCGAGAGCACCGAGTTCGCGAGGGCGGAGCTGATCGCGGATCCCGCGAGGATCGCGATCCCGGCCCCGAGCGCGCTGCCGAGGAACCCGATGAACACCGCCTCGCCGCTGAACAGTGCGAACACCCTGCCGCTGCCCATGCCCATCGCCTTCATCAGGCCGATCTCGCGCGTGCGCTCCTGCACGCTCATCAGCAGCGTGTTGACGATGCCGAACCCGGCGGCGATCAGCGCGATCACCGCGAACGCGTTCAGCACTCCGATGATGCCGGCGATCACGGTCTGGAACTGGCCGATCTGATCCGCCGTCGTCTGCGCGAGGAAGCCCTCGTCGGCGAGATCCGCCTTGATCGCGGCGATCTCTTCGTCGTCGGCGTCCGCGTCGAAGAAGGCCGCAGCGGCCACGTATCCGACGGGCGCATCCACGACGCGCCCGATCTCCTGCGCCGAGACGAGCTCGTCCGTCAGGTGCGCGTTGACGCTCGCCCCCACGCTGAGCAGGGAGGCGTTCTGCACACCCGCGACCGTGGCGGGCACCTCGTGCTGCTCGCCCACGGCGTCCGTGACGCCGAGCACGACCTCCGCGCCGACGGCGGCCTCGGCGTCGGCGAAGCCGAGCGCCTCGAGGAAGCCGTCCGGGAGCAGGATCTCGCTGCGGGCGTCGGGGGTCAGCGGATCCCCGGCCGCCAGATCGGGCACCGTCGCCGCCGACATCGGGTTCAGCGAGATCTCGAAGCGGTCGCCGTCGTCGACGGCGATGAAGTCGGCGCTCACGAACACGGTCGGATCGACGCGGAGCACCCCGTCCACGGCTTCGATCGCGGCGATGTCATCGGCGGTGAGGGGGTCGCCGAAGCCCGTCGCCGCGCCGCCAGGGAACCCGCTGCCGGCGGTCGCCTTCTCGGGATCGTAGGGCGTCGGCCCGTCGTCGGCGGCGAGCGCGTCCTCATCGGGCGCGCTCGTGACGCTCAGCACGCCCTCGGCGCCGATCGCGCCGAGCTGGCTGTCGATGTAGCTGGAGATGCCGGCGCCGATGGCGCTGGTGATGGTCAGCGTGAACGCGCCGATGAAGATCGCGATCACCGTCAGCGACGTGCGCAGCTTGCTGCGGAACGTGTTCTGCACCGCGCTCCCGAGGACGTCTCCGAGCCTCATGCGGACACCTCCTCGCCGCGACCGTGCGCGTTCGGAGGCGGCGGGGCATCGATCTCCAGCCCGTCGCGCAGGTAGATCTGCCGGTCGCAGCGCGCCGCCAGCTCGGGATCGTGGGTCACGATCACGAGTGTGATCCCCTGCTCGCGGTTGAGGGCGAAGAGGATGTCCTCCACGATCTCGCCCGTCGCGGTGTCGAGGTTGCCCGTCGGCTCGTCGGCGAAGATGACCTTCGGGTTGTTCACGAGGGCCCGGGCGATCACGACGCGCTGCTTCTGCCCGCCCGACAGGGCCGTCGCCCGGTTCTTCGCCTTGTCGTCGAGCTCCAGCGCCCGCAGAGCGGCCATGCCGCGCTCCGTCCGCTCCCGGGCGCCGACGCCGGCGATCTTCAGCGGGAGCACGACGTTGTCGAGCACGGTCGCGTTCGGGATCAGGAAGAACTGCTGGAAGACGAACCCGAAGTCGCGGTTGCGCAGGCGGTTGACCTCGCGACCGCGCAGTCCTGCGGCGTCCGTCCCCTCCACCAGCACCGCCCCTCGATCCGGCTCGTCCAGCAGGGCGAGGATGTGCATCAGCGTGGACTTCCCCGATCCGCTCTTGCCGACGATCGCGACGGATTCGCCCTCGCGCACGGCGAGCGAGACCCCCTTGAGGGCGTGGAATCGACTCGCGCCGTTCCCGTAGGACTTCTCGATATCCACGGCATCGAGGACGGTGGTGGGCATACGGGCTCCGCTCATTCTTGCAGTCATGCAATTTAGCACTACTGCAAAAATACCTCGTGGGCCGGCTCGCCGGCTGAGTACGGACTGTGACCTCGCCCGGATACGGGTCCTGCGACGGAGGCCGCTACGCCTGCGCCTCGCGGATCGCGACCCCCAGATCCGGGTGATCCACGAAGATCCCGTCGACCCCGGAGCTCAGCACCATGCCGAACTCGCCCTGCCAGTCGCCCCACTCGGCACCGCGCAGCGAGGTCTGGAACCGGATGTTGAGGTAGCGGTTCTCGGGGCGGAGCGTCCAGGTGAACACCCGCAGTCCGCGCTCGTGCGCGCGCCGCACCAGCGAGGCGGGGCCGACCGCCCGGCCGAGCGCGTTCGTGCGCAGCAGGTTGGCCTTGGCCACGCTGATGCCGTCGACGCGCGAGGCGAGCAGGTCGAGCCCGGCGTCGCCGCGGTACCAGGCGTAGCTGCGCGCCGGCGCCCCGGCGACCGGCTCGTCGGCCGGGGAGCCGAAGCGCTCCGCGAGGAACACGAGACTCCCCCGCACCCCGGCGGCGCGCAGGCGATCCAGCACACCCAGCTCGAAGCACTCGATCACCAGGCGGTCCGGCCGCGCATCCCACCCGGTGGCGGCGAGCTCCTCGAGCAGCAGCGCCCCGATGTCCCACCCGAGCCCCAGATAGTAGGCCGCGTGCTTCACCTCGATCACCGCCCGCACCTCGCGGCCGAGGCGCGCGCTCTGCTCGTCGACGATCGCCAGCACGTCGCGCAGGCGCAGGATCGGCTCCCGGCCGTCGTGGTCGCGGTTCTCGGGCCGAACCCGCCCCAGGCGCTCCCGGCATCGCAGCGTCGAGAGCTCGGCCCAGGTGAAGTCCTCGGTGAACCAGCCCGTGTGGCGCTTGCCGTCGACCGTCTTCGTGGTGCGCCGGTTCGCGAACTCGGGCCGCTTCGCGACGTCCGTGGTGCCCGAGATCTCGTTCTCGTGCCGCACCACGAGCACGCCGTCGCTCGTGACGACGATGTCCGGCTCGACGGCGTCGGCGCCCAGCTCGCACGCGAGGCGGTACGAGGAGGCGCTGTGCTCCGGGCGGTACCCCGGCGCCCCGCGGTGACCGATGACGAGCGTCGCGGGCTGGTCTGGCATGTCCTCCAGCTTAGAGGCGCGGTTCGGAGCGCGGTTCCGCGTTCACCGGCGGCGAAGTCACAGCCAGGACGAAGCGGGGAGCCGATAGGCTCTGATGCAGACCCATACGCCAGGAAAGGATTCCGACGCATGAGCAATCCGGCACTCAGCAACAACCCGGCTCTCAACGGCAAGACCCTCACCGCCGACGAGCTGCGCCGCATCTACGACCAGCCCGCGGCTCAGACGCAGCGACCCGGAATCGACACCCCGGCGACGGAGGGCGGCTTCGAGCAGCCTCCCGTGATCACTCCGTCCGACAAGCCGATGACCTACGAGAAC
The DNA here is from genome assembly GCF_053528595.1 of Leucobacter sp. Taxonomy (NCBI): domain Bacteria; kingdom Bacillati; phylum Actinomycetota; class Actinomycetes; order Micrococcales; family Microbacteriaceae; genus Leucobacter; species Leucobacter sp. The sequence goes on from NZ_JAIVPF010000054.1 coordinate 65,408, forward strand.
ACCATCTCCAAGACGGTGATGCTGTTCCTCATCGTGCTCGCCTTCGGCGCGGTGGGCTGGTTCATGCCGGTCCTGGCCCTGCCCGCGGCCATCATCGGCCTCGTGCTCGGCCTCGTCAACGCCTTCAAGAAGGAGCCGAGCGTTCCGCTCATCGTGCTCTACGCCGTGTTCCAGGGTGTGTTCCTGGGCGGGATCTCGGGCATCTTCGAGGCCCAGTGGGCGGGTATCGTCTCGCAGGCGATCATCGGCACGCTGTCGGTGTTCGGCGTGACGCTGCTGCTCTTCCGCAGCGGCAAGGTGCGCACCAGCCCGCGCATGACCAAGATCTTCATGGTCGCGATCATCGGCTACGCGGTGTTCTCGCTGATCAACTTCGTGATGGTGATGTTCAACCTCACCGACAGCCCCTGGGGCATGCGCTCGGGCTGGCTCGGCGTGGCGATCGGCGTGCTCGCCGTGCTGCTCGCCGCCTACTCGCTCGTCATGGACTTCGAGCTCATCCAGAACGGCGTCAAGAACCGCGTGCCCGAGAAGTGGGCGTGGTCGGCCGCCTTCGGCCTCATGGTCACGCTGATCTGGCTGTACGTCGAGATCCTGCGCATCCTCGCGATCCTGCGCGGCGACTGACACCCGCTCGAACGCAGATCGAAGGGGTCCGGCTCTGCCGGGTCCCTTCCGTCGTCTCCGGACCGGCGCCCGTCTTGCTGCGCGCAATCGCAGGATCCAGGCGTGTGGATCCTGCGACTCGCTCCGCTCGCGCAGGATGACAGAAGACAGACGCAGTACGCAGAATCCATACGTGCGGATGCCTCGGCTGAGGATCCTGGCTCTTTCCGCGCGCTGGGCGGACTCCTAGGACTGGTCCTTGAGGCGCACGAGGCGCTCATGCCCCGACTCCTCGAGCTCGACGACGTCCGAGCGCGACCGCAGGAAGTCGGAGAACGAGCGGAAACCGAGGGCCTTCTCGCTGAACGAGGGATCCATGCGCCGCATCTGCTGCTTCACCGCGGAGCTGTAGAGCCAGCCCGAGTCGTCCTTGTCCTGGCTCAGCCAGAGCGCGCGGATCAGCAGACCGGTCACGGCGATCTCGGGATCGTCGGCGCTGTCGAGGAGCTCGCCGTCGTCGTCCGCGTCCGTCGAGGACTGCGCCGCCACCTGCTCGGCCTCCTTCGGCGCGGCCGCCCCGCTCCCCTTCCGCTGCCGCTTCGCGGGCTGCTCGCGCTCGATCGCCTCGACGCCGGGAAGCGCGTCGTAGGAGGCGAACTCGTCGCAGGCGGCCGTGAGCGCCTTCGCGGTCGAACCGGCCACGCCGATCCCCACCACGTAGCGCCCGAGTCGTTTGCAGCGCTGGGCCAGCGGCACGTAGTCGGAGTCGCCCGCCACGATCACGACGTGGGTGAGGTCGTCGAGGCGGAACATGTCCTCCACGGCGTCGACGGCGAGGCGGATGTCGGCGCCGTTCTTGGCGTAGGCCGCCGCCGGGAAGAGCTGCACGAGGTCGACCGCGCGGGCGACCAGCTGCGAGCGGTACTCCGAGTTGATGGGCGCCGACCAGTCGGCGTAGGCGCGCGTGAGCACGAGGGTGCCGAACGACGACGCGTAGTCGATGATCGCGCCGACGTCGACGATCGCCGCGCGCAGCCGTGCCGCCGTCTCCGGATCGCCGGGGTTCTCGGCGATCCGCTGCCGGTCGCGGGCGAAGGAGTTGCGCCCGTGCACCCGGTCGTACCAGGAGAGCACGATGTTATCGAAGTCGAGGTAGACCGCTACGCGGCCGTTCTGAGTATCCGGCACGCTCCCAGTCTGCCAGGGTGCGGAGCATCGGGCCACATCGCCGCCCCGTGGGCGCCGTTCCCGACTCCGCGCTCCCGTCGGAGCGGCGCGCGTCGAAGTGGGTGATTTTGGTCGGTGATTTTTGCGGCGGAAGTTGACATCGGGCCGAAAGGCCGGGGTGGAACTGAGATTGACTTTGGTCCACAAGTGTTCTTCGTCTCGCGGTGCTATCACGGGGGTCGCCCGAAGGCGAGAACAAGGGGAATCGGGGAACGCCTCGCGCGTGCGCGCGAGCGGCTGATGAGCGGTTCTCCTCACGCTTGTGCACCCACCCGCCAACAGGCGCATGAAAAGCAGGGAGATAGATATGCGTACCACCATCAAGGCCTACATCGAGGCCGCCAAGGCCCGCAAGGAGAACGGCGAAGAGGGCTTCTCGCTCGTCGAGCTCATCGTCGTCGTCGTGATCCTCGGCGTGCTCGCCGCCGTGGCCATTCCGATCTTCAACGGGATTCAGCAGACCGCTGAGGACAACGCAGCAGAAGCTGCAGCCGCCAACATGGCCTCGCAGGTTGCTGCCGACATCGCAAACGGCGACGCAGCTTCGCTCCCCACGGGCGGCGACTACACCTACGCCTTCGTGGGTGGCACCCCTGCTACCGTCGATGCGATTTGCGTCACGGCGACGAAGGGCAGTTCTTCGAGCAGCGGCAAGGGTCCCGGCTGCTAGCAGACGACGCGGAACCCCGGTGTGATGCGTCACCCACGTGCACCACACCGGGGTGCTCGAACCCGGGAGCAGGAATGAAGCTGACTGCGCATGACGGAGTCTCAGACGAGGGGTTCTCGCTCGTCGAGCTCATCGTCGTCGTGGTGATCCTGGGCATTCTCGCCGCAGTGGCGATCCCGATCCTCAGCGGCATCGAAGACGCCGCCAAGACCAACGCTCTTCGAGCGATCGCTGCGGAAGCCGCCACCGGAGTCGCAGCGGATCTCTCCAACGATCAGACCCCCCGCCTCCTCCCCGACACGGGCTACGCGCTCGCGTGGGAGGGCGACGAACCCACGCAGGTCGACCAGGTCTGCGTGCGGGCCACCCGGCTCGACACCGGCGAATCCGCCGTCTCCGGCCCCGGCTGCACCTAGCGCCGGCAGGGCCGTTCGAGCCCTTCACCCCAGGACCCGTTCGAGGGAGCACACGATGCCCGATCAGGAAGCGCAGCGGGTCGTTCGCGACCGCGGCTTCAGCATGGTCGAGATCGTGATCTCCATGTTCCTGCTCGGCATCCTCTCGCTCGCGGTGCTCCCCCTCGTGATGCGCGTGACGCAGCACAGCGTCGAGAACCGCGGCCTGCTCGAGGCGACGGCGTTCGCCAAGGACGAGCTGGCGAGGATCGAGGCCGACTACCCCGCGACCCCGGGAACGGTGGCCACCAGCTGCGCCGTGCTGACGGCCCGCGCGGCGAACCCTCCGGCGGTCCACCCCGAGAACGGCACGGAGGCCGTGCTCACGGTCGGTTCGTGTCCGGGCGTCTATCCCGGCTCGGTGCCGGTGAAGATCAGCGTCGTCGACGGCGGCGACACCGTCACCTCCGTGACGAGCCGCGTTCGGGTGGGGTCCGCATGAGCACCCCCGCAACGGGCTCCGACACCGGGATGTCGCTCGTCGAGCTGATCGTGGTCGTGCTCATCTCCGGTCTCTTCCTCTCGGTGCTCGCGATGATCTTCGGCAACGGGCTCGCCGCGCAGCAGCGCGCCACGGAGCGCGACGCGGCGACCGCGCAGCTCAACGCCCTCACGGCCTCCGTCGTGGAGTCCGTGCGCGCCTCCGCCGGCACCCGCGTGACCGCCTCGGGCCAGCGGCTGGACGCCAAGGTGCTGCGCGCCGACGGCACGAGCTGGGAGTGCCGCGCCTGGCAGGTGCAGGGCACCGAGCTCCGCTACAGCGCGGGGTCCACCGCGAGACCCGCCGTCTCGACCTCGTGGAAATCGCTCGCCTCCGGCGTGAGCGGCGCGCTCTCCGCCGGCGCCGCGTTCGAGCAGGGCGCGGGCAAACGCGTGACGGTCGGCATCGAACTCGTGCGCGGAGAGACCTCGATCATCGTCAACGACGGCGCCGTCGCGCAGGTCGTGCAGTCAGGAGGCCCCGCATGCTGGTGAATCGACGACGCGGAGACGCGCGAGCCCGCTTGCGCGACGACGCCGGATCCACGATGGTGACGGTGCTGGTGGTGATGCTCGTGCTGAGCATCGGCGGGCTGGCCCTCGCCGGCATCGTCACGAGCACCACGGGCTCGCTGGCGACCTCGAACAGCCGCGCCCAGGCCCAGGCGGCGGTGGACGCCGGCATCGCGACCGAGACCGCCAAGCTCGAGAACGGCACGCACGTGTGCGGCGCCGGCTCGAACACCTATTCTGACACCGACGTGCTGGTGAACTCGGCGAGCGACCCGGGCTACGATTTCCGGCTCGAGTGCGCGGCCGGGGTCGCCACGCTCGAGGTGTTCTCCGAGGTCCGGGGCGCGAAGGCCGGCCGGCAGGCCACCTTCACCTACACGGTGTCGGCGACGCCCGGCGCCGACGGCGACATCGTCATGTACGGCGGCGACATCACCTTCACCACGCAGGTCAACGTCGGCACCGCTACGCGCCCGGTCGAGATCCTGATCCCCAACGGTTCGTTCACCTGTCAGAACACGATCTGGGGCACCGTCATCGCCAAGCACGACGTGCGCACCAACGGCGGCTGCACGGTGCACGGCGACCTCACCACCACCAACGGCCGGTTCAGCATGTCGAACTCCCCCGATCTCGTCACCGGCAACGTGATGGCCGGCGGCTCGGGGGCGGCGACCAGCGTGCAGGGCCGGGTCGACGGCTCGCTGCACACGAACCACGGCGTCAACTTCGGCTGGTCGGGGCACACCTACGGCGGTCCCGCCATCGTGAACGGCCCCGTCTCGCTCGGCAGCATGCGACTGCCGAGTCTCACGAAGCCCGCGGGCGAGGCCTACAACGTGCAGGGCGGCTGGGTCGGCGCCCTGTCGCAGCCCGCCACGGTCCCGGCGCCCACGCTCCCCTCGCTCATCGACTGGTTCGAGTACAAGTACCAGGCCTCCGACTGGTCGGGGTACAACATCGTGACCCTGACGAGCGGCGGCAGCAACTCGACGCCCGGCACCTGCTCGTACTTCAACTCGTGGCCGAGCAACGGCTGGGCCGTCTACCTGAACGCGATCACGAACGACACCGTGATCGACGCCCGCGCCTGCGGCAACCTGTCGGCCAACGCGGGCATGAGCCCCGTCGTCGAGCTGAAGCACAATCTGGTGCTCCTCGCCAACTCCTTCGACGTGACCAACCTCACGTTCAAGGCCGCGGCCGGCGCCCCGACCGGCGAGGACAAGCCGAGCCTGTGGTTCATCACCGAGGACCGCACCCCCGCCGACCACGCGCCCACGTGCGGCTCGGGGCAGAGCTCGACGTCGCTGAACCTCTTCAAGTCGGAGCAGAGCATCAAGACCATGGTCTACTCCGCCTGCGGCATCGGCTTCTCCGGCACCAACTCCGTCTACAACGGGGTGCTCTACGGCGGCAACTGGACCGGCCACGGAGCGGGCATCAACTACACTCCAGATGTGATCGGACTTCCCGGTATGAGCAGCGCCGGGAGCGGCGGCAGCGGCAGCGGTTCCGGGAGCCCCGCGGTCTTCTCCCTCAGCACGACCCGTGCCATCGACTGGCAGAACCTCTCGTGAGCGCGTCATGCACCCCGGTTCTCATCGCGTCGGCGGCTCTGCTCGGTCTGGTGATCGGCTCCTTCCTCAACGTGGTGATCCACCGGGTCCCCGCCGGCCTCTCGCTCGTGCCCCGCAGCCGCTGTCCCCGGTGCGACGCCCCGATCACCGCGTGGCAGAACGTGCCCGTGCTGTCCTGGATCGCGCTCCGCGGCCGCTGCGCGTCGTGCGGCAGCCGCATCTCCGCGCGCTACCCGCTCGTCGAGGCCGGTACCGCGATCGCCTTCGCGGGGGTGACCTGGTGGTGGCTCCGCAGCGGCGCCGACGCTGGGCTCGGCACCTGGTCGTCCGCCTCGATGCTGCTCGCCTATCTGTACCTCGCGGCCGTGTCGATCGCGCTCGCCCTGATCGACCTCGACGTGTCCCGGTTGCCCAACGCGATCGTGCTGCCGTCCATCCCGGTGTTCTCGGCGCTCGCCGGGGCGGCCGCGCTGCTCGACGGGGAGCCGTGGCCGCTCGTCCGCGGCCTGGCCGGGGGCGCGGCGCTCGCGCTGTTCTACGGTGCGCTCAGGCTGCTCTGGCGGGGCGGCATGGGCATGGGCGACGTCAAGCTCGCTGCGCTGCTGGGAGTCGCCATGGCCTGGCTGGGCTGGGGCGCGCTGGTGGTGGGCGGCTTCGCGGCGTTCCTGCTCGGCGGTGTGTTCGGCGTGCTGCTGATGGTCGCCGGTCGCGCGGGGCGGCGCAGCAGGATCCCCTTCGGTCCCTGGATGATCCTCGGCGCGTGGGTCGGCGTGCTGGCCGGACAGCGGCTCGCCGACTGGTACGTCTCGACATTCCTCGCCTGATCCGGCGAGCCGACGCGAAGCATTCATAGGAAGGACGGGAGCATGGCCAGCAGCTGTGTGGGCCTCGAGATCACCGAGGAGGAGGTGCGTGCCGCCGAGGTGAGTACCGGGAGGACCCTGAAGATCCTGGGGCACGGCGCGGTGCGTCTGCCCCGGGGCGCGGCGAAGGACTCCGAGGTGCTCGACCGCGCCGCCGTGGCGACCGCGCTGCAGCAGCTGTGGAAGCAGGCCGGCTTCAGGAGCCGCCGGGTGGTGCTCGGCATCTGCAGCCGCAGAGTGCTGGTGCGCGACTACCGCACGCAGGTCATGGCCCCCGAACAGCTCAAGCAGGCGCTCCCGTTCCAGGTCGCCGATCTGCTCCCCGTGCCGGTGGACCAGGCGGTGATCGACTTCTACCCCGTCTCGCAGGAGCAGGATCAGCTCTCCGGGCTGCTCGTCGCCGCGGTGGCCGAGACCGTCACCGAGATGGTCGACACGGTCGCCCGCGCCCGCCTGCACGTGGAGCGCGTCGATCTCGCGCCCTTCGGGCTGCTGCGCGCCATCGGCATGCTGACCGACTCCGCCGAGACGGTCGCGCTCGTGCACCTCGGCCTGCACACGGGGTACGTGGTCGTCGCCGCGCAGGGGGTGCCGCACTTCGTGCGCATCATCCCGATCGAGCTCGCCCCCGCTTCCCCCGAGACCGAGGGGCCGCAGGCGGCGCAGGACGGGCAGCCGCCGCAGCAGCCGCAGCCCGAGCCGGCGCGGGCGGAACAGCCCGCCCCCGGCACCGCCGAGACCCCGAGGGACCCGATGACCCTCCTCTTCGGCGACCGGGAGCCGGAACCGGAACCACTCGCGCAGGAGCGGATCGACGACCTCGTCTCGCAGGTCGTCGACACGATGCGCTTCCACGTCGACCGCTCCCAGAACCGCGGCATCGACCGGGTGATCCTCACCGGCGCCGGTGCGGGCATCCCCGGCGTCTACACGGCCTTCAGGAACCGGCTCCGACTGCCCGTGAAGCTCGTGGGGGCGCACCACCTCTCCCAGACCGACGCGCGGGCCCGGCACGGCCAGGAGGATCTCGAACTCCTCACCACCGTCGGGCTCGCGATGCAGGAGACGCGATCATGGAGCTGACCCGGCCGAAGAAGGCGGCCTCGCCGGTGGCCGGGGGCACTCCCCGGGTCAACCTGCTGCCGCAGGCGGTGATCACCCGCCGCGCTCAGAACCGCACGCTCAAGGAGTGGGGCGTCCGCATCGCCGGCGCGGTCGTGCTCGTCGTCATCGCCTGCGCCGCCCTCTTCGCCTGGCAGAGCGTCACGGCCCTGCAGCTGCTCGGGGCGCAGCAGCAGGGCGAGGAGCTGCTGGCGCGGATCGCAGCCGAGTCCGAGATCCAGCAGCTGGTGCAGCAGGAGACGGAGCTCGACCGCTTCCGCACGGAGGCGATGTCGACCGACCTCGCGTGGGTGCCCGTGCTGGAGGGCGTGAAGGCCACCTTCCCCGAGGACGCGAGCGTGGGGGCCTACGACCTCCACTCGGGGGCGGCGCCGAGCGGCGCGCCGGAGGAGCAGACCGGACTCTCGGGCACGATCTCGATCGTCGGTTCCTTCCCCTCCGCGATCCCGTTCCTGCGCGATTTCGAGTCCGTCTCGGGCCTCCGGAGCGCCACCGTACGCGAGGGCGAGTGGGACGACGAGATCGATGCCTACGTGCACGTGATCGACGTGGAGTTCGACCAGACCGTGTACAGCGGCCGCTACGCCGAGGAGGTCGCCGAATGAGGATCGACAGCAGGCTCCTGACCCTGCTCGGCGTGCTGGTGATCGTGGCGGTGCTGGGGCTCGGCACCGTGCTGGCCGGCCTGCCGATGTACGCGCGCGTGCAGGCGGCGCAGCAGGAGATCGTCCAGACCCAGGCCACGAACGCGACGCTGGAGGGGCGGCTCGCCGAGCTCTCCCGCGCCAAGGAGCGCCGCGCCGACATCGAGGCCGGCATCGAGACGCTGCGCGAGCAGCTGCCCGCCCGGCCGGAGTCGGACACCGTGCTGCAGGTGATCTCCGACGCCCTGACCGCCCACGAGGTGTTCCCGAAGGCGGACCGCTTCGGCGACTCGGTGGCGTACGCCGCGCAGACCGGCTGGGCGCCGGACGGCGAGGCGGTCGCGGAGACGCCCGCGCCCGCGCCGGAGGCCACCGAAGAAACAGCGGTAGAGGACTCCGCGGACGGGAACGCCGCCGAAGACGCGGCCCCGGCGGCCGAGGCCCCGGCCGAGCCCCCGGCCGATCCGCAGCAGCAGATCGAGATCACGCTCGAGGTGGCGGTGCCCGATGAACCCACGGCTACCGCGTTCCTCGACAGCCTGCGATCGGGCTCGCGGCTGCTGCTCGTCACCGGAGCGACACTCGAGCGCGAAGAGGACCAGGAGACCGGGATGCAGGGCAAGATCACCGTGACCATGCTCTCCTTCTACAGAACGGACGATGCGCAATGACGAACCATGACCCGCGCGGCGCGCAGCCCGAGGCCGGCGACCCCCCGCTCTCGGGCCTGTTCGAACGGGCGCCGCTGCGGCGCGAGCGGCGGCGCGACGGCGACGGTCCCGCACCGGCCGCAGCCGACCCTGACCTCGGGAGCACCGCCCCCCTCCCCGCTTCCCGTCGACCCGAAGAGCCCGGGCCGCTCGCCGCGCCGATCGCGTCCGGAGGGGCGGGCGTGCTGCCGCTGCGCGAGCTGCTCACGGTGGCCGCGCAGTCCCGCGCCTCCGATGTGCACCTCACCGAGGGGCTGCCCCCGCAGATGCGCGTCGACGGCGACCTGGCTCCGATCCCGGGCGCCGAGGCCCGCCTCTCCACCGACTGGTTCCAGACCGCGCTGGCCGAGATGATGTCGCAGCGGCAGCTCGAGGAGCTGCAGAGCTCCGACGAGCTCGATTTCTCGGTCGCCATGCACGGCCTCGCCCGGTTCCGCGTCAACGTGTTCCGGCAGCTGGGATCGCTCGCGGTGGCGATGCGCTTCATCCCCGACGAGACGAGGCCGCTGGAGGAACTCGGAGTGCCGCCCATCGCGGCGGACCTCGTGGTGCGTCCGCGCGGCCTCGTGCTGGTGACCGGCCCCACCGGTTCGGGCAAGTCGACGACGCTCGCCTCGATGATCGACCTCGTCAACCGCAGACTGCCCGCGCACGTCGTCACCATCGAGGATCCCGTCGAGTTCCGTCACCGCAGCAAGCGGGCGCTCGTGCACCAGCGCGAGATCGGCAGCGACACCCGCTCGTTCTCGGAGGCCATGCGCCGCGTGCTGCGCCAGGACCCCGACATCATCCTGATCGGCGAGCTGCGCGATCCCGAGTCGATCGGCACCGCCCTCACGGCGGCCGAGACCGGCCACCTCGTGGTGTCCACCCTGCACACCCAATCCGCCGCGAAGTCGATCAACCGCATCGTCGACGCCTTCCCGCCCGATCAGCAGCAGCAGGTGCGCTCCCAGCTGGGAGACACCCTGCAGGGGATCATCACCCAGACGCTGCTGCCGCGGGCCGGGCAGCCCGGGCGGGTGATCGCCACCGAGGTGCTCGTGAACACGCCCGCCATCGCCAACCTCATCCGCGAGGGCGAGATCAGCCAGATCTACTCCATGATGCAGGCCGGCCGCAGCCTCGGCATGCACACGCTCGATCAGGATCTCAGACGCCTCGTCGAGCAGGGACGGATCTCGGTCGAGACCGCGCAGGCCCGCGCGCAGGATCCCAAGTCGGTGATCGAGGGCGTCGCGGTGCGCTCGGGTCTGGCCGATGACGACTGGAGCGGTTCCATGGGTGCGAAGCCGAACAGCGGATGGCTGAGCTGATGGCCGGCGTCGAGGAATTCAGCTACCGCGCGGTCGACGCGACCGGGCGGACCGTCAGCGGCAAGCTCGAGGCCGGCGGCCGGGAGACGGCGGCGAACCTGCTGCGCAGCCGGGGCCTCACCCCGCTCGAGGTGTCCGTCATCTCGAAGACCGGGCTCAACACCGAGATCAGCATTCCGTGGCTCGAGAAGAACGTCAAGTCCGATGTGCTCGCCGTGTTCGCGAAGCAGATGTCGGGCCTGCTCAACGCCGGCCTCCCCCTGCTGCGGGCGCTCACCGTGCTGCAGGAGCAGGCCGAGGACAAGAAGCTGAAGGCGGCCCTGGGCCAGGTCAAGAGCGGCATCGAGCAGGGCCAGACGCTCTCGGCGGCCATGGGCCGGCACCCGAAGGTGTTCCCCCCGCTCATGGTCAATCTGGTGCGCGTGGGCGAGATGGGCGGCTTCCTCTCGGAGACCATGACGAGCGCGGCGGAGACCTACAAGAACGAGGCCGAGCTCAAGAACAAGATCAGGTCGGCCACGACCTACCCGGTGATCGTGCTCATCATCGCGCTGCTCGGCGCGCTCGGCATGGTCATGTTCATCGTGCCGATCTTCGCCAAGATGTTCGACAGCATGGGGTCGGATCTTCCCGCGCCGACCCAGATCCTCGTGACGCTCTCCGAGAACATGATCTGGATCTTCCCGCTGCTGCTGGTGCTGACGATCGCGGGCTTCTTCTGGTGGCAGACCCAGAAGTACGACGATCGCGTGCGCCGTGTGGTCGACCCGATCCGGCTCAAGATGCCGGTGTTCGGCCCGCTCGCCACCAAGGTCGCCGTCGCCCGGTTCAGCCGCGGCCTCGCGATGATGCTCAAGGCCGGCGTGCCGCTCGTGCAGGCCCTCGAGATCGTCGGAGAGGCCTCGAACAACTACCGCATCGAAGAGGCCGTGCGCGCCGTGCAGAACTCGGTCAAGCAGGGCAAGTCCTTCTCGAAGCCGCTCGGGGAATCCGGGGTGTTCCCGCCGATCGTCGTGCAGATGACGGCGGTCGGCGAGGAGTCGGGCAGCCTGCCCGACATGCTCGAGAGCATCGCCGAGTTCTACGACGACGAGGTGAAGACGGCCACCGACCAGCTCACCTCGTCGATCGAGCCGATCCTCATCGTCGGCATCGGCGTGCTCATCGGCGGCATGGTGGTGTCGCTGTACCTGCCCATCTTCTCCATCTACGGCGAGATCGCGAACGCGTAGGGGCCGTCCTCGGAGCGGTACCCGTCATCCTCGGAGCGGTACCCCGTCATCCTGCGCGCGGCGAAGCCGGTCATGCTGCGCGAGCGAAGCGAGTCGCAGTACGCAGGATCCGCACTCCGGATTCTGCGACTCGTTCCTCGCGCAGAATGACGGGAAGGCGGACGCCGTCTACGCCGACACCCGCAGCACCTCGGCGATGGTCGTGAGGCCCTGCCGCGCCTTCTCGAACCCGTCCTCCCGCAGCGTGACCATGCCGGAGCGCAGCGCCGCCGCGCGCATCTCGGTACCGGTGGCCTGCGCGGTGACGAGATGCTCGAGCTCCTCCGTCATCGTCATCACCTCGTGCAGTGCGACGCGGCTGCGGAAGCCGGTGCCCGAGCACTCCGGGCATCCCGTCGGCTGATAGAACGTCGCGGGCCGCGACGGATCGTGCGGGATGCGCAGCGCCTCGAGCCGCTCGGGAGACTCGACGTAGGCCTCGCGGCACTTCAGGCACAGGCGCCGCGCGAGACGCTGCGCCACGACGGCGTTGATCGCGGTGCCCACCAGGAACGGTTCGCAGCCGATGTTGGTGAGGCGCGTCAGCGCGCTCGGAGCATCGTTCGTGTGCAGGGTCGAGAGCACGAGGTGCCCCGTGAGCGCCGCCTCGATCGACATGGTCGCGGTCTCCTGGTCGCGGATCTCCCCCACGAGCACGATGTCGGGATCCGATCGCAGGATCGAGCGCAGCGCCGTGTTGAACGTCAGCCCCGCCCGGGGGTTCACCTGCATCTGGTTGATGCCGGGCACCCGGTACTCGACCGGGTCCTCGACGGTGATCGCGTTCACCTGCGGCGTCGCGATCGCGCTGAGCGCCGTGTACAGCGTCGTCGATTTGCCCGACCCCGTGGGCCCCGTCACCAGCACCATGCCGTAGGGCTTCATGATGGCCTCGGTGAAGCTCTGCTCGTTGCCCGGGGAGAACCGCAGATCCCTCAGCGACAGCTCGGCGGCCGGGCTGTCGAGGATGCGCATCACGATCTTCTCGCCCCAGACCGTCGGCAGCGTGGCGAGACGCAGATCCACCTTCCGCCCGCCGTGCTGCACGGAGAGGCGGCCGTCCTGCGGCTTGCGCCGCTCCGAGATATCGACCGCCGCCATGATCTTCAGCCGGGAGATCACCCCGTCCTGGATCGAGCGGCTGGCCTGCTGGGTCTCATGCAGCACCCCGTCGATGCGGTACCGCACGGTGAGATACCGCTCGCCCGGTTCGATGTGGATGTCGCTCGCGCGGTCGTCGATCGCCTGCGAGATCAGCAGGCTCACGAAGCGCACCACCGGCGCGTCGTCCGGAGTGCTCTCGAGCGACTCGGACGCCGGCGCGGAGGAATCGGCGCCCGAGCTCTCGTCCATCTGCACGGAGAGCTCGTTGAGCTCCTCGTCGAGACGCAGGTACCGCCCGAAGGCCAGCTCGAGGGCGTCGGCCGCCACCGCGACGGGCGAGACCGGCAGGCCCGTGGCCGTCGTCACGTCGTCGACCGCGATCAGGTTGCTCGGATCCACCATCCCCACCACGAGGCGGCGCCGGGTCTGGCGCACCGGGATCAGCTGGTACCTGCGGCACAGCGCGGCCGGGATCATCCCGACCACCTCGGGGGTGAGCGTCTCCCGCGTCAGGTCGACGAAGGGGATGTTCGCGCTCTGCGCGACCGCCTGGGCGATGTCGGCCTCCGTCGTCAGCCCATCGGCGACGACCTTCGCGCGCAGCAGCGGGCCGTCGCCGAACTCCGCGACCAGATCTTGCAGGCTCTCGGCGCTGAGCAGACCGGCGGACACCAGGCTCTGTGCGATCTTCATCTGAGGCTCCTCTCCCGAGACGGTGACGGACAGGGTGCGGTCGGCCGCACGATCGCGGCTCGCTCCGTTGCCGCGCTCTCGTGCGGGGGCCGGGCACTGCGATCTCGTAGACGCATGACTCTACTCCTCGAAGAGCCGGAGCTGCCACGCCCGGCGCAGGATGTCCGCCTGACCGGAGGCGTTCAGCTTCCTGGCGATCGAGCGCACGTGGGCGCGCACCGTGTTGACGCTCAGGTGCCCCTGGTCGGCGATCTCCCGGGTGTTCAGCCCGCGCCGCAGCTCCAGCAGGATCGCGTGCTCCTTCCGCGTCAGCGCCTGCAGCGGCGGCTGGCCGGAACTCGGCGCACCCGTGCGCAGCACGCCCACCGACTGCGATGCGGCGTGCAGCCGGTCGAAGCGGTCGCCGAGCTCGGCGATCGCCCGGCCATCCGCCGGGCTCAGCAGCATCAGCGCCTGCGCGAGCGCGACGTCCGAGACCCCCTCCGCCTCGTACAGCACCAGCCGCGCGGCCTCCGCGAAGCCCCGCCGGTGCAGTGCGCACGCGCGCAGCACCGCTTCGACGGCCGCGACCCGCTCTCCCCACACCGGGCCGAGACGATCGAGTTCGACGAGCGCCTCGCCCGCCTGCCCCTTCGCCAGATGCAGCATCGCGCGCAGAACACCCCCCACGGGCGCCGGCACGCCCGGTTCGTAGGCGAGTCGCATCGCTCCCGACAGATTGCCCGTCATGACCCTGCGCAGGCACTCCGCCGGAACCCGCAGCAGCGACGGCATGTCCTCGGCGACGAGGGCTTCGGGACCGCCCTGCGGAACCGTCCCCTGCTCTGCGCGCAGCGCGTCGGCGAACACCCGGTCGGCGCCGTCGAAGGCCCGGATCTCCCGCGTGCACTGGGAGGCCGAGAAGACCAGCGAGCGGTAGCCCGCACCCGCATCCGCCGCGGGGACGCGCGTCGATCGCGGCCCCGCGGCTCTCGTAGCGTCGAGCACCGCCTGGAGCAGCGCGCGCCGACTCACCAGGTGCGCCGATCCCGCGCAATCCGGCAGCCGGAGCCCGCCCCGCGGATAGCCGCGGCAGACCAGCAGGGTCAGCGCCGCCACGAGCGCCGCTTCGGCGCCCGTCAGTCGATCCTCGGCCGCCTGCTCGGCCTGCATCTGCCCGGCCGCGATCACCCGTTCGGCCTGCGCCACCGCCTCCTGGTGCTCCCCCAGCCGGGCGAGCACGGAAGCGCGCACGGCGAGTGCGAGCGGCGCCTGGCCCGGGCCGGCCTTCTTCGCGAGGCCCGCGAGGTTCTGCGCGGAGACGCTCAGGTAATGCGGGGAGGCATCCGGGTCCAGCAGGATCCTCATCGTGCGCAGCAGCGGGAACTCGCGGAGCTCCTCCGCCGGGATCGCCAGCAGCTGCTCCTGCGCCTCGGGAGCGGACGTCTCGTAGATCGTGAGGAAGCGATCCCGCAGCGCCCGCTCGGCGGCCGGCAGTTCGCCCGCGAAGACCCACTGGTCGAATGCCCCGCCCACGTCGCCGGAATCCCGCAGCTTCGCGGCCAGGCGGCGGCGCGTCTCGCGAGCGCCGCAGTTGCGCTGCAGGGCGGCCGCCCAGAACTCGCCGCACCACACGTACTCTCCAGACCGCAGAGCGTCCCCGGGCTCGATCAGCCGTGAATCGCCGAGCTGACGGGCGGCTCCGGGCGGGGCCGACGGGAAGAGCAGCGCGACGTGCTGATCGGTGAAGCGGGGCAGGAGCGACAGCGTCGCCAGCATCTGCCAGTAGCTCGCCTCCACCACCTCCGCGGGGTAGGCGCTCGAGAGGCGATCCCGCACCGCGTTGATCATCTCGGCGAAGATCATGTCCGTGGAGCGCCCGGGCCGGAGGAACCGGTCGATCGCGAAGCCGATCCCGAGCGGAACGCCGCGCGTGCTCTCGAAGGCGCCGCGGATCTCGCTCTCCCGAGGCGGATCGCCGCCGAGCTGCGCGACGGTCCGCAGCACGCAGTCGCGCGCCTCCTCGTAGTCGAGGTGCAGACGATCCTCGGCGATCAGATGAACCCGGATCGCCGGGGTCGCATCGACGGGGAGCAGCGTGGCCGTCACCACGCGCAAGCCGGGAACCGCCACGAGCAGGTCGCGCAGCAGGCCCGTCCGACGCTCCGTGCTCACGAGATCGAGGTCGTCGATGATCAGCGTGAACCTGCCGGACGGACCCGCTGCGGCCGCACGACGGAGCAGCGCGACGGCCCGGCCGGAGCTCCCCCGGTGCCCGAGCAGGAAGGTCTCGTAGGCCTCCTCGGTGCGCCGCGGCGTCCACAGCGCGGCATGGGGCTCGCCGGTGCGATCGAGCTCCGCGGCGATCTGCCGCAGCAGAGTCGTGCGGCCCATGCCCGGGGACGCCGCGATGCCGATCCACCGCGCATCCGATTCGAGGGCCCGCCGGAAGAGATGCGGCCGCTGCACCCGCACGGAGGAGACCGCCCGCTGCAGATATCTCCGCCAGGAGGATTCGTCCTCGGTGCGCTCCTCCTCGAGACCCGGATCACGCCCCGAGGAAGGCGTCGAGATGAACTCGGACATCGCCTTGGTGTGCAGCACGAACCGGCTCCCCTGCTCTCTCACGCAGAGCGACTCACCGCCGGCACCATCACGAGAACCGATGTTGACGCGCTCTCCTCATGGAGCCGACACCTTTTCCCCCTGGAGCCGTCTTCCCCATGTATCCATCCCTGTCTGAGATCGTAACCCATGCGGGACGGCAGAGACGGAGGACCGGCCGGAGATGCCGAGACGACGCGCGGCACGAGGCGGCGCGGGGTCGGTCGGGAGCGGGAATGAGAAGAGCCGGCTTCCGCCGGCTCTCTCACGCAGTGCCGATCACGAGTGGGAACGAACCGCTGCGCGGCTCATTCCCACGCGCCCGCTGACGCGTTCGCGTTCCACGCAGTGCCGATCACGAGTGGGAACGAACCGCTGCGCGGCTCATTCCCACTCGATGGTCCCCGGGGGCTTCGAGGTGACGTCGAGCACGACGCGATTGACCTCGGGCACCTGGTTGGTGATGCGGTTCGAGATGCGGGCGAGCACCTCGTAGGGCACGCGGGTCCAGTCGGCGGTCATCGCGTCCTCCGAGGACACCGGGCGCAGCACGATCGGGTGGCCGTAGGTGCGGCCGTCGCCCTGCACGCCCACGGAGCGCACATCGGCGAGCAGCACGACCGGGCACTGCCAGATCTCCTGATCGAGGCCGGCGGCGGTGAGCTCCTCGCGGGCGATGGCGTCGGCCTCGCGCAGCACCTCGAGGCGCTCGCGGGTCACCTCGCCGACGATGCGGATGCCGAGCCCGGGGCCGGGGAACGGCTGGCGGCCCACGATGGCCTCGGGGATCCCGAGCTCACGGCCGATCGCGCGCACCTCGTCCTTGAAGAGGGCGCGCAGCGGCTCGATGAGCTCGAAGTCGAGATCGTCGGGCAGACCGCCCACGTTGTGGTGCGACTTGATGTTCGCGGTGCCCGATCCGCCGCCGGACTCGACCACGTCGGGGTAGAGCGTGCCCTGCACGAGGAACTTGACCTGCTCGCCCTCGGCCTTCGCCTCGGCGACCAGATCCCGCTGCACCTGCTCGAAGGCGCGGATGAACTCGCGGCCGATGATCTTGCGCTTCTCCTCGGGGTCGGTGACGCCCTCGAGGTGGCCGAGGAAGGTGTCGGCCGCGTGCACGGTGATGAGGTGCACACCCGTGGAGGCCACGTAGTCGCGCTCCACCTGCTCGCGCTCGCCCTTGCGCAGCAGGCCGTGGTCGACGAACACCGCGGTGAGCTGGTCGCCGATGGCCTTGTGCACGAGCGCGGTGGAGACCGCGGAGTCGACGCCGCCCGAGAGCGCCGAGATGACGCGGGCGCTGCCCACCTGCGCACGGATGCGCTCGACCTGCTCGGCGATGACGTTGCCCGCGTTCCAATCGGGGGCGATGCCCGCGACGTGGTGCAGGAAGTTCTCGAGGATGCGCTGACCGTGATCCGAGTGCTTCACCTCGGGGTGCCACTGCACGCCGTAAAGCTTCTTCTCGGGCGAGCCGAAGGCCGCCACGGGCGTCACCGAGGTGCGCGCGAGCACGTCGAAGCCGGCGGGCGCCTGCTGCACCGCGTCGCCGTGGCTCATCCACACGTTCTGCTTCTCGGGCTGGCCGCCGAGGATCGCCCCGCCGTCGCCCAGCACCTCGGCCTCGGTGGCGCCGTACTCGCGGTCGCCGGTGTTGCCGACCTCGCCGCCGAGCGCGCGGGCCATGACCTGGAAGCCGTAGCAGATGCCGAGCACGGGGATGCCGAGCGCGAAGATGCTGTCGTCGAACTGCGGAGCCCCCTCCTCGTACACCGAGGACGGGCCGCCCGAGAGGACGATGCCGAGCGGCTGCTTCGCCTCGACCTCCGCCGCCGTGATGGTGTGCGGCACCAGCTCGGAGTACACTCCGGCCTCGCGCACGCGACGGGCGATCAGCTGCGCGTACTGCGCGCCGAAGTCGACGACGAGAACGGGGCGATGCCCGGTATCAGTCTGTTCTGCCATTACGGGCCTTTCGGATCGGGAAGCTCAAGCAACAATTCTAGCGAGGACCGGGGGCCCTCGAGGGCGCCCTCGAACGCCTCCGCCGGTTCAGCGAGATACCCGCCGCCGGTCGGGCGGAGCGCGAAGCGCGGAGTCGAAACCGCGGAGCAGCGCCTCGTCCCCGACTCGGCTCCGCCTCGAGCGATCAGCGGCGCGCCTACCCGGCGGACGGCGCCGACGCCTCGACGGGCGCGGCCTCGCGGGAGTCGAGGAACGCTCGCACCTCGCGCACGATCCGCGCCTCGAGGAAGAACGACATGAACGGGATGACACCGCCGAGCGCGATCAGCAGGAAGCGCCCGAAGTGCCAGCGCATCGGGCTCCAGAGCAGGAAGTCGGAGACCAGGTAGATGACGTAGAACCAGCCGTGGGCGATGAGGATCGCGCGGAACAGGTCGAAGCCCTCCGCCGCGAACTCGCTCTCGAGGCCCTCGGGCGCGAGCGGGGTGAAGCGGGCGAAGCCGTCGGGGGTGAAGAGGAAGAGCTGCACGTTGAAGGCGTACTTCATCACCATCACGGCGCACAGCAGCAGCAGCATGACGCCGGTGATCACCGAGGTCACCTTGTAGAAGCTGAGCGCCTTGCGGATGCGCGGGTAATCGGATGGCTTGGGCTGCAGCTGCATGGTCCCATTCTATTTCAGGGATGCTGAGCGCCCGGTCGATGCGCGGGCTCCATACCGCAGCCCCGTGGATCCTGCGACTTCGGCCCGTTCCTCGCCTGCACGCAGGATGACGAACGAGACCCCGCGTCACTCCGACTCGGCAGCGGTCAACAGCTGCAGCTCGTGCTCCTTCTCCCACGCATCGCGCGCGAGGCGGTACCACAGGAAGATCGCGAATCCGGCGAACACGATCCACTCGATCGCGTAGAAGACGTTGAGCCAGTTGACGCTCTCCGCGGGCTCGGGCGGCACGGAGTCGATGGCGTCGAGCCCGGCGGCGTCGAGCATCCCGGCGCCGTCGCCGGCCGGATGCAGCACCAGGTATCCGGAGTGCACGGGCCCCGCGACCGACTGCCAGGTGTTGACGAGCTGGGCCGGCACCATGGCGTGCATGACCTGGGGATCCTCGCCCCCCTTCGGGATGACGGGGCCCTCGGGCGGCATGAACCGCCCCTCGAGGTCGCGCGGCTCGGAGAACGCGGGATCCGCCTCGAAGCGCGCGGCGGCCGCCTCGGCCTCTGCGACGCCGGGCGCCCACCCGATCGCCACGGCCAGTCCGGCGCCCTCGTCGCCCGCCTCCGCCTCCACCGCGAGGTGGCCGACCACCCAGGTGCCCGTCTCCCCGGCGTTCTCGCGGGGGGTCACGATCCTCGTGTCGCCGGGTACGAGGGCGCCGCGCACGCGCACGACCATCCCGGCCGCCGCGTCGGTCACCCCCGAGCCGGCCTCGGCGACCTCGCCGAGGGCGCGAGGCGTCTCGGTGTCGATCGTCTGCTGCGCGTCCGACCGGATCGCGTTGTCCATCTGCCACTGCCCGAGCCACGCGAACACGGCGGCCACGAGCAGTGCGAGCAGGAGGGCGAGGATCCATCGCGGTCTGCGCATCACCTGGCCGAGGGTGGGCTCGCCCAGGTACTCCGGTCGCCGTGACGGCTCGTGCGGGGTCGCGGACACGTCTTCGCGGCCCTCAGCGCTCGGCGTGCACGATGCCGATGCGCTGGAAGCCCTTGAGCTCCGAGTAGCCGGTCGTGGCCATCGCGCGGCGCAGCGCGCCGATGAGGTTCGCACTGCCGTCGGCGACGTGCGCGGGGCCGTTCACGATCTCGGCGAGGGGGGCGACGGATCCGACCGGCATGCGCTTGCCGCGGGGCAGATCCTCGTGATGGGCCTCCTGGCCCCAGTGCCATCCCCGGCCGGGCGCGTCGGAGGCCTTGGCCAGAGCCGCGCCGAGCATCACGGCGTCGGCGCCGCACGCCATCGCCTTGATGAGGTCGCCCGAGGTGCCGAGCCCGCCATCGGCGATCACGTGCACGTAGCGCCCGCCCGACTCGTCGAGGTAGTCGCTGCGCGCACCCGCCACGTCGGCGATCGCCGTGGCCATGGGCGCGCGGATGCCGAGCGTGGCGCGCGTCGTCGAGGAGGCGCCGCCGCCGAAGCCGACGAGCACACCGGCGGCTCCCGTGCGCATGAGGTGCAGGGCGGACTGGTAGGTCGCGGCGCCGCCCACGATCACGGGCACGTCGAGCTCGTAGATGAACTGCTTCAGGTTGAGCGGCTCGCGCCCCTCCTGGGCCACGTGCTCGGCCGAGACGGTGTTGCCGCGGATCACGAACAGGTCGACGCCGGCGTTCACCACGGTCTCGGTGAACTCCGCGGTGCGGTGGGGCGAGAGCGCACCGGCGACTGTGACGCCGGCGTCTCGGATCTCCCCGAGACGGGCGCGGATCAGCTCGGGCTGGATCGGGGCGGAGTAGAGCTCACGCATGCGCTTCACTGCGGCGATGTCGTCGTCGATGCCGGCGAGCTCCTCGAGCAGCGGCTCGGGATCCTCGTGCCGGGTCCACAGCCCCTCGAGGTTGAGCACGCCGAGGCCGCCGAGTCGGCCGAGCGCGATCGCGGTCTCGGGCGACATCACCGAGTCCATGGGGGCTCCCAGCACCGGGATCTCGAACTGGAAGGCATCGATGGTCCACGCGGTCGAGACGAGCTCGGGATCGCGGGTGCGCCGGGTCGGCACGATGCCGATCTCATCGAAGGTGTAGACGCGCCTCGCGCGCTTGCCGCGGCCGATCTCGATCTCGTTGCTCACCCGACCAGTCTATCGGGCCGCCGCCTGAGCGCTCGGTCCGCGCCTGAGCCGCGCCGCCGCTCGTGCACGACCGGGCCGGAACGCGCGAATCCCCGCTCATCTCGACGAACTCGATGAGCGGGGATTCGCGGCGGCGGAGGATCAGCGCTTGTAGTTGGGGGCCTCCACGACCATCTGCACGTCGTGCGGGTGCGACTCCTTGAGCCCCGCCGAGGTGATGCGCACGAAGTTGCCGCGCTCCTTGAGCTCGGTGATCGAGCGGGCGCCCACGTAGAACATGGACTGGCGCAGGCCGCCGATCATCTGGTGCGTCACGGCGCCGACCGGTCCGCGGTATGGCACCTGGCCCTCGATGCCCTCGGGGATCAGCTTCTCATCGCTCGGCACATCGGCCTGGAAGTAGCGGTCCTTCGAGTAGGAGGTGCGCTCGCCGCGCGTCTGCAGGGCGCCCAGCGATCCCATGCCGCGGTAGTTCTTGTACTGCTTGCCGCCCACGAAGACGAGGTCGCCGGGGCTCTCGTCGGTGCCGGCGAGCAGCGAGCCCATCATCACCGAGGAGGCGCCCGCCACGAGGGCCTTCGCGATGTCGCCCGAGTACTGCAGGCCGCCGTCGGCGATCACGGGCACGCCCAGCGGCGTCGCCGCCTTCGCGGCCTCGTACACCGCGGTCACCTGGGGCACGCCCACGCCGGCGATCACGCGCGTGGTGCAGATGGAACCGGGGCCCACACCCACCTTCACGGCGTCGGCGCCGGCCTCGGCGATCGCCTTCGCGCCCGCGAAGGTCGCCACGTTGCCGCCGATCACGTCGACCGCGGCGAAAGCCGGATCCGCCTTGATCTTGGCGATGATGTCGAGCACACCCTTGCTGTCGCCGTTGGCCGTGTCGACCACGAGCACGTCGACGCCCGCGTCGACCAGCTCGCCCGCGCGCTTCCACGCGTCGCCGAAGAAGCCGACGGCCGCGCCCACGCGCAGACGGCCCGCGTCGTCCTTGGTGGCGTGCGGGTACTGCTCCTCCTTGTCGAAGTCCTTGACCGTGATGAGGCCCGTGAGGCGGCCCTCGCCGTCGACCAGGGGCAGCTTCTCGATCTTGTGCTGGCGGAAGATCGCCGCCGCATCCTCGCGCGAGATGCCCTGGGGGCCGGTGATGAGCGGCATCTTGGTCATCGCGTCGGCCACGCGCACCTGGGAGCGGTCCTTGGGGTCGATGAAGCGCATGTCGCGGTTCGTGATGATGCCGAGGAGCACGTCGTTCGAGTCGACCACCGGCAGCCCCGAGACGCGGTACTCGCCGCACAGCGCGTCGACCTCGGCCACGGTCGCGTCCACCGAGGTGGTCACGGGGTTCGTGATCATGCCGGCCTCGCTGCGCTTGACCCGGTCCACCATCTCGGCCTGATCCTGGATCGAGAGGTTGCGGTGCAGGATGCCCAGGCCGCCGTTGCGCGCCATGGCGACCGCCATGCGCGTCTCGGTCACCGTGTCCATCGCCGCCGAGATGAGCGGGATGTTCAGCCTGATGCGGCGGGTGAGCTGAGTGGACGTGTCCGCCTCGCTGGGGATGACGTCGGTGTGCGCCGGCAGCAGCAGCACATCGTCGTAGGTCAGACCGGTGAACGCGAAGGGGTCACGCTGTTCCATGGAACCTCATCTGTATTGTGGTGGGAGCCTGATGTGTGCCGAGGGTCGCTGATGACTCCCCCCGCACCGTACTCAGTCTAAAGGAACGGGCGCGGTGTTCGTCTGTGCCGTGGGCGAACGACGCAGCTGGGCGATCATGTCGGCGATGAGGATCATGAGCGCGATCCACACGGCGATGAACCCGATCCAGCGGCTGAGCGGCATCTCCTCGTGCATCACGAAGTAGCCGTAGAGGAACCCGAGGATCGGCGTGAGGAACTGCAGGAAGCCGAGGTACGAGAGCGACAGGCGCCGCGTGGCCTCCCCGAAGAGGATCAGCGGAACCGCGGTCATGATCCCGCTGAAGAGGACGAGCACGGCGATGCCCGATCCGAAGGAGAACGCGTTGATCCCCACGAGGCTCACCACCACGACGAGCTGCACCGCCGCGACCGGCAACGAGGCCAGGGTCTCGACCGTGAGCCCGGTGATGCCGTCGACCTCCCCGCCGGCGTGCTTGTGCACGGCGCCGTAGAGCCCGAACGACACGGCGAGGCCGAGGGCGATCCAGGGGAACGCGCCGTACGCCACGGCCGCGATCGTCACCCCGACGGCCGCGATGCCCACGGCGACCCACTGCGGGCGGGTGAGCTGCTCCTTGCGCACCAGCACGCCGATGAGGATCGTGAAGAGCGGGTTGATGAAGTAGCCCAGCGAGGTCTCGAGCACGTGACCGGTCATCACGCCGATGATGAAGATCTGCCAGTTCGCGTAGAGCAGCAGCGACGACAGCGCGAACCAGCCGAGCAGCCTGGGCGAGCGGAGGATCCCGCCGACCTGGCGCCAGCGGCGCGTCGCGGTGACGAGGATCGCGCAGAACGCGAGGGTGGCGGCGACCCGCCAGGGCACCACCTCGAAGGGGCCCACCATCGCGATGAGACCGAAGTAGAAGGGGAACACTCCCCAGAGCAGATACGCACCCAGCCCGTATCCCAGCCCGGCTCGAGTTCGCTTCACCGGCTCAGTCTATCGATCTCGGCGACGAGTGCGGTCGGTCGTGAGGTGCGGGCGCGCACGAGAACGGGCCCGCCGATCACGAGGATCGACGGGCCCGTCCGTGCGTGCGTGCGCTTAGCGCTCGACCACCGCGAGGATGTCGCGAGCCGAGAGCACCAGGTAGTCGTCGCCGCCCACCTTGACCTCGGTACCGCCGAACTTCGAGTAGATCACCAGATCGCCGACGGCGACGTCGAGCGGGATGCGGGTGCCGTTGTCCGAGACGCGGCCGGGACCCACGGCGACGACCTCGCCCTCCTGCGGCTTCTCCTTCGCGCTGTCGGGGATCACCAGACCGGACGCGGTGGTCTGCTCTGCCTCGACCTGCTTGATAACGATACGATCTTCGAGCGGCTTGATGGCAACCGACACAGTTCACCTCTTTCCAAATGTCTGAAGGGTTCTCACGCCCGCCCCGTGCGAGCGCGCCTACAGCAGAGTCTAGGACTCCGATTGGCACTCTCGCAAGGGGAGTGCCAATCGGTGGGAGCGGGATCGCGCACAGCGAACGACGGCGGGCCGCTCGAGCGGATGACCCCCGCTCGCGGCGGGGGCGCGGATCGCGGCGCGATCCTGGCCCCGCCGCGGAGCCCTCCCCCTAGAATTGGAAGTGCCGCACAGCATCGCACCGCACGGTGACGCGCCGCGCGGCGACGGCCCCGCGGGGCCCACGCACCGCCAACGCCCCGAGGAGGGTTCATGTCCACACCCAGCACGCCCCAGCAGCCGGGCATCCCGCAGGGCGCCACCCAGCCCACGACCCCCCTGCCCGACGCGCAGCTGCCCGACGCGCAGCTGCCGGGCTATGCGGCGCAGCCGGGCGGCCAGCCGGCCTACTCCGGAGCGACCCCGTCGTATCAGCAGCCCGCGCAGCAGGGCTACCCCCAGCAGGCCGCGCCCCAGTACCGCCCGCAGGCCGCGCCGACGCCGTCCACCGCGACCACGCTCGGCCAGACGAACACCTACGCGCTGCTCGCGATCGTCTTCGCGTTCCTCGTCCCCCTCGCGGGCATCATCTTCGGCCATCTCGGACTCGGCCAGATCAAGCGCACGGGCGACGCGGGGCGCGGCATCGCGCTCACGGGGCTCATCATCAGCTACGCCTACTTCGTGTTCATGGCCATGTTCGTGATCCTCTACGTGGGCTTCATCTTCGCGATGATCGGCGCCATCGGCTCGTTCGGCTCGGGGTACGACTCCTTCTGATCGCGGACCTCTCGGCCCGCACCACCGGCGCACGGCGAGCCCGCCGTCCCGCCCTCAGACCGCAGCGCTTCTCACCGCGATCGCTGCACGACGAAAGGACCACGCAGTGTCTCAGAACCAGCCTCCCGCGAACGGCGCCCCGGAGCCCCGGGATCAGCCGCAGACTCCCCAGTACCCGGCGCCGCAGGCGCCCCAGTACTCCGCTCCCCAGGCTCCGCAGCAGCCCCAGCAGTACGCGCAGCCGCAGTACTCGGCACCCCAGCAGCCCTACGCCGCGCAGCAGCCCGCATACGCCCCCGCGCCGCCCACCAACACGCTCGCGATCATCGCGCTCGTGGGCTCGTTCTTCATCTCCCTCGTGGGCGTCATCTGCGGGCACATCGCCCTGAAGCAGATCGCGCGGACCGGTGAGGGCGGCCGCGGCCTGGCCCTCGCGGGCCTGATCATCGGCTATGTCGGCATCGCCGTCTGGGTGCTCGTGATCATCTTCTACGTGTTCATCATCGGTTTCGCGATCTCGGCCAACAGCTACTGATCGCGCGCCGGCACGGAATGACGCACCGGCACGACGGCACGGGGGCGCGGGGCGATGCCCCGGGCCCCCGTTCCGCGTCCCCCGCCCCCGGCTGGCGGGAGCTGGCCGCCCCCGAGGGCCGGGCGCTGCTCGAGCGGATCGCGGAGCAGCGCGGTCGCGGTCGCAGCCTCGAAGAGATCTCGCGCCTGCTGCGCGGCGAGGGCGCCGACCCCGCGCTGCTCTCCGCGGCGCTGACGCAGACCGAGTTGCGCATCAGGGCGGTCGGCAAGTTCGGCGGGATCGCGGACGATCTGCTGTTCACCCGCGCGGCGCTCGAGCAGGCGACTCGCGCGCAGGTGGCCGCGCTGCACGCGGAGCGGTTCCGGGCGGCCGGCTGCCGCTCGGTCGCCGATCTCGGCTGCGGGATCGGGGCCGAGTCGCTCGCGCTGCTGCACGCGGGCATCGCACCCCTGCCCGTCGAGCTCGACCCGCTGACGGCCCAGTTCGCGCAGCACAACCTGGCGGTGGCCGCACGGCGCGCCGGGGCCGAGACGCCGACCGTGCGCGTGGGAGACGCCGAGCTGCTGGGGCCGGCCGACGCCGACGGGGTGTTCCTCGACCCCGCGCGGCGCACCGCGGGCCACAGCGACACCCGGCGCATCGCCTTGCCCGACGACTACTCCCCCTCGCTGCGCTTCGCCTTCGAGCTCGCCGAGCACCGGCCGGCCGGCGTGAAGCTGGGTCCGGGTCTCGACCGCGATCTGATCCCGGATCGCGCGGAGGCGCAGTGGGTGTCGGTCGACGGGCAGCTCGTGGAGACCGGGCTGTGGTTCGGCGCGGCCGCCCGAGCCGGTGTCCGCCGCGCCGCGCTCGTGCTGCGCGGCGCGGGCGCCGACGAGCTGACGGCCGGCGCCGACGCGGCGGATGCGCCGGTGCGCGAGCTCGGGGCCTACCTCTACGAGCCGGACGGAGCGGTGATCCGCGCCCGGCTCATCGGCGCTCTCGCCGAGCGCATCGATGCCGGCATGGTGAGCGACGGGATCGCCTACCTCACCGGCGACCGCCTCGTGGAGACGCCGTTCGCGAGCGCGTTCCGCGTGCTCGAGGAGCTGCCCGCGCGCGAGAAGGACCTGCGCCGCGCGCTCGCCGCGCGAGAGATCGGCACGCTCGAGATCAAGAAGCGCGGGGCCGACGCGGATCCCGCAGCGCTGCGGCGCCGCCTGAAGCTGCGCGGCGGGGGCAGCGCCACCCTGTTCCTCACCCGCTCCGCCGGCCGGCACGTCGCGCTGCTGGCCGAGCGATGCTGAGCACGCGGAAGGGCCCCGGAGCTGCGTGCTCCGGGGCCCTCCTGCTCACGGCGTCTGCTTACTGCGTCACGACGTCGGAGCAGAGGACCTCCTGGCCCGCGACCGTCACCGAGTAGGCGCCGTCGAGGCACTGCTGCGCTGCATCGATGCCGGCTCCCGCGAGGCTGGCGATCGAGACGATCAGGATGATGTAGCCGATCGTGCCGAGCGCGCCGATGATGATGCCGATCACACCGGGAATGTTGCTCGCACCCGCCTTGCGCGACTGCACCACGGCGACGATGCTGAGCACCAGGCCGATGATGGGCAGCAGGATCGCCAGGATCAGGCCGACGATGCCGAGGGTCTTGCCGGGGACCGGCTGAGGCCCGGCCGCGTAACCGGGCCCGGCCGGGGCTGCGGGTGCTGCCGGCGCGGCGGGCGGAACGGGGTTCGAGGCCGGCTGGCCTTCGGGCAGGTTCTCGGACATGATGCTCCTTCGTTCGTGTGCGGAGGAGGGATTTCCCCACTTGCACCCTCCACAATAATGTTCACCGGGCACTGTTGTCTGCTGCACCCGCCGCAGTCGCGCGCGTTGATCTGATGAATGCGCGGCCCCGCCGACCGTCAGCGCACCTGGATCTCGGTGACCGGAAGCGTCGAGTCCGCTCCGAAGCCGAGCCCCGAGGGCTCGCGACCCGCCGCGACGAGCTGGGCGCCGATCGAGGCGATCATGGCGCCGTTGTCCGTGCACAGCGAGAGCGGCGGCACGCGCAGCTCCACGCCGGCGGCATCGCACCGCTCGCGCGCCAGCTCGCGCACCCGTGCGTTGGCCACGACGCCGCCGCCCAGCAGCAGCCGCGGCACCCCGAGGTCGCGGCAGGCGGCGAGCGCCTTCGTGATCAGCACGTCGGCCACCGCCTCGCGGAAGCTCGCCGCGATGTCGGCCACGGGCAGCGGCTCCCCCGAGGCGTGCTCGGCCTCGTACTTCTCCACCCAGCGCGCCACCGAGGTCTTCAGGCCCGAGAACGAGAAGTCGTAGCGGTGCCGATCGAGATCCTTCGGCAGCGTGAGCCCGCGCGGGAAGCGGATCGCGTTCGGATCGCCTCCGACGGCCGCCCGGTCGATCTGCGGGCCGCCGGGATAGGGTAGGCCCAGCAGGCGCGCGACCTTGTCGAAGGCCTCCCCCGCGGCGTCGTCGATGGTCTCGCCGAGCATCTCGACATCGCTCACCAGATCGCGCACCAGCAGCAGGGAGGTGTGGCCGCCGGAGACGAGCAGGGCGACGGTGGGCAGCTCGAGCTCGCCCACGGGACCGACCGCCTCGCGAAGCCCCTCGACCCCTCGCTTCGCTCCGTGGGCTGCCGCGGTGGCGGCACCCGTCGACCCCTCGAACACCTCGCGGTCTCGGCGGTCGTCTGCCTTCAGCAGATCGGCGCCGACGTGGCCGACGAGGTGGTTGACCGCGTAGAGGGGCTTGCCGAGCGACACGGCGAGCGCCTTGGCGGCCGAGATCCCCACCATGAGCGCGCCCGCGAGGCCGGGCCCGGAGGTCACCGCCACCGCGTCGAGCTCGTCGAGCGACACTCCGGCATCGGCGAGCGCACGTTCGATCGTGGGTGTCATCGCCTCGAGGTGCGCGCGGGCCGCGACCTCGGGGATCACACCCCCGAAGCGGGCGTGCTCGTCCATCGACGAGGCGATCGCGTTGGCGAGCAGCGTGCGCCCGCGCACGATGCCCACCCCGGTCTCGTCGCAGCTGGTCTCGATGCCCAGCACCAGGGGCTCCCTCGTCATCGGCGATCCTTCATCTCGAGCTTCATGACGACGGCGTCGACGCCGTCGGGCTGGTAGTAGCGCGGACGCGCCCCGATCTCCTCGAAGCCGAGGGAGCGGTACAGCGCCTGTGCCACGGGGTTGTCGGCCCGCACCTCGAGGAACACCTCGCGCACGCCGCGCCGCGCCGCCTCGTCGAGCAGCGCGTGCATCAGCCGCCGCCCCTGCCCGCCGCCGCGGGCCTCGGGAGCCACGGCGATCGTCTGGATGTCGCCCTCCGCGCCCACGACGAGCAGGCCGGCGTAGCCGCGCACCGCGCCGGCCTCGTCGACGAGCGCGAGGTAGCACCGGTGATCCGCACCGAGCTCCTCGCGCATCATCTCCCGGCTCCACGCCTCGCGCCCGAAGACCGCGCTCTCGATCTCCCAGATCGCGTCGAGATCGCCGGCGGTCGCCTCGCGCAGCCGCAGCTCCGTCGTTCCGGGCGGCGCAGGAGCCGCAGGATCCACGGGCTCGGCGCGGGATCCCGAGGGGCGCCGCTCGTCGCTCACGTCGACACCCGCTTCGGCGCGCCGGGCTGCTTGACGTCGGGAGCGCGCAGGTAGACGGCGCGATCGGGTTCGAAGTCGCGACCCGACGCCAGGCGCCGCGCCGCCAGCCGCACGAGCGAGGCTGCGGGGATGCGCTCGGGCCAGACGTCGTTGGCGAGCGGCTCGTAGTCCGCCCGGGCCAGCAGCCCCGGATCGGCCACGCGTTCGGGGATCCCGGCCCAGTCGAGGCCGGAGTACCCGGTGACGAAGAGCTCGCGCCGCTTCGCGTCCTGCACCACTCGCACACCGGCCAGCGCGGTGCCCTCGAGCGCCTCCAGCGCGACCGCCTCGTGCCCCTGCAGCGGCAGCAGCGGTGCGCCGCTTCCCAGCGCGAAGGCGTGCGCGGCGGCGATCCCGACCCGCAGACCGGTGAACGGCCCGGGGCCCACGCCGGCGACGACCCCCGTCACCGCATCGGGCGCCGCGCCGCTCGCGCGGAACACCTGCTCGATCAGCCCGCCGATCGCCTCGGCGTGGCCGCGCGGATCGTCGCTCGAGGCCTCGTGCACGCGGCCTCCGACACCGAGCGCGACGCTCGTGCCGATGGCGGTGTCGATCGCGAGCAGCACGTGCGATCCCAGTTCCGGCGCCTCGAGCGTCACGACAGCACTCCCGTCCTCCATCTCGGCCCGTGCCCGGTGATGGTCACGGTGCGGCTCTCGACCGGGGCCTGCGACCAGTCGGACTCCTCGGCCTCCGCCGTCGCTGCTTCGGCGGCCTGATCCGCGTCGGCGGCCTCGCCGCCGAGCGGCCGCTCGATCACCACGTCGATCCACGACTCGGGCTCCTCGACCACCCCGGAGCCCCACTCGGCCACCACGACGGCCCCCTCGAAGTCGAGATCGAGATCGTCCAGCTCGCCGGTGCCGGCGAGACGATAGGCGTCGACGTGCACCAGCGGCGCACCGCCCACGAGCGACGGGTGCGTGCGCGCCAGCACGAAGGTCGGGCTCTGCACGGGGCCGCGCACGCCGAGCCCCTCGCCGATGCCCCGGGTGAGCGTCGTCTTGCCCGCGCCGAGCGGACCCGTGAGCAGCACGAGATCCCCCGCCCGCAGCACGCGCCCCAGCTCGACGCCGAGCTCGTGCATCGCGTCGGGATCGGGGATTCGCAGCGACACCGCGGTGCTCACACCCCGCTCCCCTCGGGATCCTCGGAGGGGACGCGCAGCACGCGCGGACCGACGCCGACGACGATCTCGTAGTTGATCGTGCGCATGAGCCCCGCCCAGATCTCGACGGGCGGGTGCCCGCGCTCGGGATCCCCGAAGAGCACGACGGGGTCGCCCAGCTCGAGCCGGCCCGCCAGCGGACCGACGTCGACGATGAACTGGTCCATGCCGATGCGGCCGATGATGGGACGGTGCTCACCGGCCACGGTCACCCAGGCCCCCGCCCCGTTCAGGGCGCGGGGCATGCCGTCGGCGTAGCCCATGGGCACCAGCGCGAGCGTGGTCGCCGTCTCGCAGACGTGATTGAAGCCGTACGAGACGCCCGCGCCCGCGGGCACTCCGCGCAGCGCCACGATCTCGGATCGCAGCGTCATCGCAGGGATCAGGCCGAGCTGCGCCGAGGTCTTGTCGGCGAAGGGGCTGAGCCCGTAGGCGACGACGCCCACGCGCACCGTGTTGTAGTGCAGGTGCGGCGAGGAGAAGGTGGCCGCGCTGGCGGCGAGGTGGATCATCTCGGGGTCGATGCCGACGGAGCGGAGCAGCGCGATCGCCTCGTCGAAACGGGCCGCCTGCCCACGATCGTTCTCCTCGCCCGCGTTGGCGAGGTGGCTGAAGACGCCCCGCACCCGCACCAGGCCCGCCCGCTCCAGCTCGGCCGCGCGGGAGAAGAGGGGTGCCCACTCCTCGGGCGCCGCGCCGTTCCTGCTGAGGCCCGTGTCCACCTTGAACTGCATCGAGGCGACCCTGCCCGCCCGGCCGGCCGCCGCGGCGAGCGCCTCGAGCTGCTGCAGGTGGCTCACCCCGATCTCGATGTCGGCCGCCACCGCCTGGTCGAAGTCGGCGTGCACCCCGTGCAGCCAGCAGAGCACCGGCGCCTCGATCCCCGCGTCGCGCAGGGCGAGCGCCTCCTCGAGGTCGGCCGTCGCCACCATCGCAGCGCCGCCCGCGAGCGCCGCCTCGGCCGCGATCCTCGCTCCGTGGCCGTAACCGTCGGCCTTGACCACCACGATCACGGCGCCGCCCGTGAGCTCGCGCACGCGGGCCACGTTGTGCCGGATCGCGGGCAGCGAGATCTCGGCGACCCGCATCGATCCTGTCCTCATGCCTGCCCCGTTCCGTTCTGCGTATCCGCCCTCGTCGCGAGCGTACCGCGCGCCGCGGGCATCGGGGCCGACGCCGCGCTGCCGTGCGACTCCACGACCACGAACGCGGTCGCCGATCCCCCGTCGTGCGTCATCGAGAGGTGCACCCGCTGGGCGCCGCGGGCGGCGAGCGCCGTCTGGAGGCCGGCGGTCGCGACGAACGAGGGGGCGCGATCCCGATCGCGCACCACTTCCATGTCGTGCCATCGCAGCTCCGCCGAGCCGCCGAGCGCCTTGATCAGCGCCTCCTTGGCCGCGAATCGCGCCGCGAGCGAGGGCACCGCGAGCCGCGCCTCCGCCGCGGTGAACAGGCGGGCGAGCATCTTGGGGGTGCGCTCGAGCTGCCGCTCGAAGCGCGCGATGTCGACGGTGTCGACGCCGATCCCGACGATCATGGATTCCCTGGTTCCGACAAGCTCGCCCGACGGGATTACTCCACCGTCACCGACTTCGCGAGGTTGCGCGGCTGGTCGACGTCGAGGCCCTTGACGGTCGAGAGCTCGAGCGCGAACCACTGCAGCGGCACGACCTGCAGCAGCGGCTCGAAGAACGCGTCGGCGAGCGGCAGGCGGATCACGTCGTCGGCGTAGGGCAGCACCGCGGTGTCGCCCTTCTCGACGACCGCGATCACGCGCGCGCCGCGCGCGCGGATCTCCTGGATGTTGGAGACCACCTTCGAGTGCATGAGCGGCGAGGTGCGCGGGCTCGGCACCAGCACGAACACGGGCTGGCCGTGGTCGATGAGCGCGATGGGGCCGTGCTTGAGCTCGCCCGCCGCGAAGCCCTCGGCGTGGATGTACGCGATCTCCTTGAGCTTGAGCGCGCCCTCGAGCGCGATCGGGAAGCCCACGTGGCGACCGAGGAACAGCACCGAGCGGGTGTCGGCCATCCAGTGCGCGAGCTGCGCGATCTGATCGTGGGTGTCGACGGCCTCCCGCACCTTCGCCGGCAGCGCCTCGAGCTGGGCCACGGCCTGCGCCGAGTCCTCGGCCGAGAGCGAGCCCCGCACGCGGCCGAGGTGCAGGCCGATGAGGTAGAGCGCGGTGATCTGGGCGACGAAGGCCTTGGTCGAGGCCACCGCGACCTCGGGACCCGCGTGGGTGTAGACGGCCGCGTCGGACTCGCGCGGGATCGTGGCGCTCTGCGTGTTGCACACGGACACGGTGGTCACACCGCGCTCGCCCGCGTACTTCACGGCCATGAGCGTGTCCATGGTCTCTCCCGACTGGCTGACCGAGATGACCATGGTGCGGTCCGAGAGCACGGGATCCCGATAGCGGAACTCATGGCTGAGCTGCACCTCGACCGGGATCCTCGCCCACTGCTCGATCGCGTAGGCGCCCACCTGGCCCGCGTACGACGCGGTGCCGCAGGCGATGATGATGATGCGGTCGATGCCCAGCAGGCGCTCGTCGCCGAGGGCGGTCAGCTCGGGGATCTCCACACCGTCCGCGACGACCCGGCCGCGCACGGTGTTCTCCACCGCGTCGGGCTGATCGTTGATCTCCTTCGCCATGAACGACGACCAGCCGCCCTTGTCGGCGGCCTCGGCGTCCCACTCCACCTCGTACTCCCCGAACTCCACCGGGTTGCCGGCGAAGTCGGTGATGCGCACCTCGTCGGGCGTGATGATCGCGATGTTGTCCTCCTCGACCGCGACCGCGCGACGGGTCGAGGACACGAAGGCCGCCACATCGGAGCCCAGGAAGTTCTCGCCCTCGCCGAGCCCCACCACGAGGGGCGAGTGGTGGCGGGCGGCGACGACCTTGCCCGGCTCGTCGCGGTGCATCGCGAGCAGCGTGAAGGTGCCCTCGAGCCGCGTGACGACGGAGCGGAACGCGGCCTCCAGGTCGCCCTGCCTGGCCACCTCGCGGCCGACGAGCGCAGCGACGACCTCGGTGTCGGTCTCGCTGATGAGCTCGAGGCCGTCGGCCTCGAGCTCGCTCCGCAGCTCGGCGAAGTTCTCGACGATGCCGTTGTGGATCAGCGCCAGCTTGCCGCCGTCGCCCAGGTGCGGGTGCGCGTTCGCATCGGTGGGGCCGCCGTGGGTGGCCCAGCGGGTGTGCCCGATGCCCGTTCCCGCGGCCTGCACCGGGTTGGCCTCGAGCAGTTCCTCGAGCCGCGCGAGCTTGCCGGAGCGCTTGCGCACGGAGATCTCATCCGCCTCGTCCACGACGGCGATGCCCGCCGAGTCGTATCCGCGGTACTCCAGGCGGCGCAGCCCGTTGAGGAGCACCTCGACCGTGTCATTGGGGCCGACATATCCGACGATTCCACACATGGGCACAAGTTTAGTGGCACGATGGATGAACGATGGCCGAGTACAGCACCGCCCCAGACCTCTCCTCCCCCGCGCGCGCCGATCAGGCGGAAGCGGCCGAGGGCGCGAACGCGCCGCTCCCGGAGGTGAGCACCGACACGCACGCGCTCGTGCGCCCCGAGTACACCTCGCCCTTCACCGAGATCGACCGCGAGGAGTGGTCGCGCCTCGCCGGCGAGACCCCCATGCCGCTCACCGAGCGGGAGATCGCGTCCTTCCGCGGTCTCGGCGAGCCGCTCGACCTCGCCGAGGTCTCCGAGGTGTACCGGCCGCTCAGCCGCCTCATCAACCAGTACGCCATCGCCGCCCGCGAGATGCACCGGCGCACCCGCGGATTCCTGCAGCTCGACGGCGAGCGCCAGAGCCCCTTCGTCATCGGGATCGCCGGATCCGTCGCCGTGGGCAAGTCGACGGTGGCCCGCATCCTGCGCGATCTGCTCGCCCGCTG
This sequence comes from Leucobacter sp., assembly GCF_053528595.1. Taxonomy (NCBI): domain Bacteria; kingdom Bacillati; phylum Actinomycetota; class Actinomycetes; order Micrococcales; family Microbacteriaceae; genus Leucobacter; species Leucobacter sp. The sequence goes on from NZ_JAIVPF010000054.1 coordinate 99,137, forward strand.
GCCCGAGACCCCGAGCGTCGAGCTGGTGACGACCGACGGCTTCCTCTACCCCAACGCCGAGCTGCAGCGCCGGGGCATCACCGCTCGCAAGGGCTTCCCCGAGTCCTACGACCGGCGCGCCCTGCTGCGCTTCGTGTCGCAGGTGAAGGCGGGCGTCGCCGAGGTGCGGGCGCCGCACTACAGCCACCTCGTCTACGACATCGTGCCGGGCGAGTTCACGGTCGTGCGCCGCCCGGACATCCTCATCGTCGAGGGGCTCAACGTGCTGCAGCCCCCCTCGATGCAGCACCCGCTCGCCGTGAGCGACCTCTTCGACTTCTCGGTCTACGTCGACGCGCGCACCTCGGACATCCAGCGGTGGTACCGCAACCGGTTCCTGCAGCTGCGTCAGAGCGCGTTCTCCGACCCCAGCTCGTACTTCCGCCGTTTCGCCACCCTCGACGACGACGCGGCGGTCGCCCTCGCCGACGAGTACTGGACCAACATCAACGAGCCCAACCTCGTCGAGAACATCCGGCCCACCCGGGCGCGCGCCACGCTCGTGCTGCGCAAGGAGCGGGATCACCGGGTGCAGAAGGTGCTGCTGCGCAAGATGTGAAGGAGACGCAGCTTCGCCTCCGGCCCGGCGAATTCGAGGACGCGTCTGCTGCAGTATCGAACGGATGGTGCAGCAGACGCGTCCTCTTTTCTGCTCCGGCCGGACGGACGGCAGCATCGGGACGGGCGACTACACGACGATGCGGAGCGCCCGGGCCAGCTCGGCCGAGCGCTCGATGACCCCGGCCTGCCAGTCTGCGAGCTCACGGGTCGGAGACGCGCCGATGGAGACCTCGAACGGATCCTCCACCCCGGTGTCGATCCCGGTCAGCGCCTCGAGCACGGCGACGCCGCAGAACGGCACGTGCACCGGGGAGTATCCGCCCTCGTGCGAGAACACGATCCTCCCGTCGCAGGCCTCGTCGGCGATGGCGAGCAGTCGTTCGGCGATGCCTTTGAAGCCCTGCGAGGTGACGCTCATCCGGCCCAGCGGATCGAGCGCCGAGGGATCGAAGCCGCTCGAGACCATGATGAGATCCGGCGCGAACGCGCGGATCGCGGGCCCGGCGACCTCCTCGACGACCGCCCAGTAGGCCCCGTCGCCCGACCCGGCGGGCAGCGGCACGTTGATGTTCGTCCCCGCTCCCCGGCCCGCGCCCTGCTCGTCGACGAGGCCGGAGTCGACGGGGAAGAGCCGGTCCTGGTGCACCGAGATGGCGAGCACGTCGGGATCCTCCCAGAAGATCTTCTGGGCGCCGTTGCCGTGGTGCACGTCGTAGTCGAAGATCGCCACCCGCTGCACCCTGCCCGCCGCCCGGAGCGCCTCGATGGCCACCCCGACGTTCGAGAACAGGCAGTACCCGCGGCCCTGATCCGGCTCGGCGTGGTGCCCGGGCGGCCGCACGAGCGCGTAGGCGTTGTCCACCGTGCCGTCGAGCACCGCCTCCGCCGCGACGAGGGTGCCGCCCGCGGCGAGCTTCGCGATCTCGTAGCTCCCGGCGCCGAACGGCGAGAAGCCGTCGCCCGCGTCGCCGCCCCCGGCGTCGGACTGCGCGCGGATCCGCTCGATGTGCCCTCGGGTGTGCACCCGCGCGAGATCCTCCTCGTCGACCGGCCGCACCGGGATGCGTACGAGATCGTCCACGAGCCCCGACACCTCGATGAGGCTCGCGAGGCGGGCCTTCGACTCCGGGCTCTCGAAGTTGCGGTACGGCTGCACGTGGCCCCCGGAGGGGAAGATCCCCGCGTGCGTGCCGGTGTCGTGCCAGGCGAACCGCTCGTGCCAGACGTACCCTGTCCTGCGCTGCATTGCGTTCCTCTTGCTTTCTCTCGGTGCGAGGGTTCTCGCACGTGGTGCGTGCTCCGCGCCGGATCCGCGCCGGGATCCACTGGCGATCGGGCCTCGCGCGGGATCGGGGCTCACGCCCCGACGATGCGCTCGCCGTCGAGGTAGGTCGCGACGACGGCCAGCCCGGGATACTCCTCGGGGGCGGTCTCGAGGGGGTCGGCGCCGAACACGGTGAGTTCGGCGCGCTTGCCCGGGGCGATCGATCCGAGCCGATCCTCGTGCCCCACCGAGCGCGCGGCGTGCAGCGTGTACCCCTCGAACGCCTCGCGCGGGGTGAGCGCCTGCTCCGGCTGCACCGGAGCCGTCCCGGGCCGTTCGACGGGCCGGCGCAGGATCGTGTCGGCGATCATGCGCCGCGGGTCGAAGGGGGTCACCGGCCAGTCGCTGCCGAGCGCCACCGTGGCCCCGGCGTCGCGGATGTCGCGGCAGCGCCAGCCGTGCGCGGCGCGCTCGGCGCCGAGCCGCACCGACCAGTTGTCGCTGCGGTCCGCGCGGGTGTGGTGCGTGCCGTGGATCGGCTGCATGCTCGCCGTGACGCCGAGCTCGGCGAAGCGGCGCACCGTCGCGTCGCCGATGGTCTCGATGTGCTCGATGCGGTGCGGCGCCCGGGCCCGGATCTCGTCGCCCAGCGACTCCAGCGAGTCGAGCACGAAGTCGACGCCCCGGTCGCCGATGGCGTGGGTGGTGGTGGGGATCCCGCGCTCGGCGAAGAAGCGCTGCGCCGCCCGATAGCGCTCCGGATCGGTCCAGATGGACTGGGTGCCCTGCCCGGCGCTGTCCGGCTCGTGGAGCCAGGCCGTGCCGTTGTCCACCGTGCCGTCGATGAAGAACTTGACGCCCTCGACCCGCCACCGCTCTCCGCCGCTCCCCTGCAGCTCCACGATGCGCTCGAGCTCCGCGTCAGTCATCCCCGGGAAGATCATGGGCGAGAAGCGCAGGCGGATCGGCAGCCCTCCGCGATCCTCCACGGCGGAGATGAGCTTCGCACCCTCCTCGGAGAAGTCGAGCACGTGATTCGCGGTGAGGCCGCTCTCCGCCATGCTGCGCAGCAGCGCGGACACCCGGTCCACCGAGGCCTCGAAGCCCTCCGGCGGGATCTGCGCGAGCACCCGCTCGATCGCGCCGATCTCGACGATGTAACCGGTGGGGGTGCCGTCCGCGTCGACGTCGATCCGGGACTCGTCGTCGAAGCGCTCGCGCCCGGTGAGGCCGAGCTCGCGCACCGCGGCGGAGTTGACGATCGCTGAGTGGGCGTCGCGCATGCGGAGGAAGATCGGGCGGTCCGGGGCGACGTCGTCGAAGACTCGGCCGGTGAAGCCGGACGACTCGAACACGTTGGGGTCGAGTCCCCACCCGAGGATCCACCGCTCCGCGGCCTCCTCGTGCCCGACGGCCTCGGAGACGGCCTCGGAGACGGCCTCGCGCACCTCGTCGAGCGAACGATCGGTGAGCTGGATCCCCCGGCTGAGCGGCAGCCCCATGATGATGTGCGTGTGGCAGTCGGTCAGGCCCGGCATCACCGTCGCGCCCGGGTGGCGATGGATCTCGGTGTCCGGGCCGACGTGCTGCGCGAGCGAGCTCTCCGAGCCCACCGCGAGGATCTCCCCGTCGCGCACGGCGATCGCGGTCGCGGTGTCGGCTCCGTTCTCGTCGAACGCGCGGACGCGGTCCGCGACGATGAGCAGGTCGGCGCGGGCTCCTGAGGGATACTCCACCATGGTTCGGACACTCCTTCTCGGCTGATGCGGCATTGCATCCGGACTCCTGCGACGGCGCGAACGCCTTCGTGCGAGAATGCAGGAACGTTCCGGCATTCAGCACGATAACACCTTCGACCGCCTTCGGCCACATTTCGTCTTCCCGTCGGGCCACCACGGGCGCCCGAGGATCTCGACGAGCCTCCGCCGGCTGCCGCGCGCTCGGCGGAGCGCAGCGCGACTCCGGAGCCCCGTGCATCTCCGGACGCCCCGTGCGCTTCGCGCGCTTCCGGGAAATCCGGCGCATCCCGGGAGACCCGGCGCTTCTCCCCTGATCCTGGCGCGTGTCCGGGAATCCCCGCGCATCTCCGGGAGCCGCAGCGCCCTCTCGCGGCCCCGGCACGGTTCCGGCACGGTTCCGGGAACCCTCCTGACCGGGTGGCGGCTCCCGATCCGCGCTCCCCCTAAGCTGAAGGGGTGAACCGCGCACCCGTGACCATCATCGACATCGCCGCCGAGCTCGGCGTGTCGAAGACCACCGTCTCGGCCGCGCTGCACGGCAACGGCCGCGTCTCGGCGGCCACGCAGCAGCGCGTGGCCGAGGCGGCCGAGCGCCTCGGCTACGTGTCGAACCGGGCCGCCCAGAAGCTGCGCAGCAAGCAGGCCCAGAGCGTCGGCCTCCATCTCTTCGCCAACAGCCAGGCGCTCGGCTTCTACATGGAGTTCGCGTTCGGCGTCATCGACGTGGCGGCAGCGCACGGCCTCGACCTGCTCCTCCTCACCGAGACCGAGGGCGAGACCCGCAGCCGCAGTCTCGCCGCCGACGGTCTGCTCGTGCTCGATCCGACCGCCGACGATCAGTTCATCGCCTCCGCCGCGAAGACGCGGATCCCCATCGTGGCGGTCGGCCCCGTCTCCCCCGAGCAGCAGCCGCTCATCGACGGGCAGATCTATTGCCGTCAGGACCTCATGACCCCGATCCTGCTCGACCGCCTCGCCACCGCCGGCGCCCGCAGGCCCGCCGTGATCTCCCTCGACGCGGAGATCGAGTGCCTCTGGGCCACCGAGGCCGTGGACGCCTACCTCGCCTGGACCGCGGATCGCGCCATCGAGCCGCTGGTGATCCGCTCCGACTTCCCGCCCGGCGCAGACGAGGCGAGCGATGCGGTGGATCGGCTCGTCTCGGAATCCGGCATCGACTCGGTGCTCGTGGTGCAGCAGGGCCTCGCCGCCCCCGTCTCGAAGCAGTATCGGGAACGCACCGGCTCGCCGCTCCTCGCGGCCGCCCTCGCCGCCGATCCGGCCTCCGAGAGCGACCTCGAGCACCTCATCGCCGTCGATCTGCACGCCCGCGAGTACGGCCGCAAGGCCGCGCAGCTGCTCGTCGAGGTGATGCAGCACGGTTCCAGCACGGACTCCCCGGTGTTCCACAGCGACGTGTCGCTGATCGCCAGGGGCGAGGCCGCGGCACCGCTCTTCGCGGCGTAGTCCCGGCACCGTCCGCTTCCCGCGCGCCCTCGCCCTTCCCGCGCACCCCGCGCTCTGCCTTCCCACCACTTCCACCGGCGCGCCTTCCGCCGCCGAAAACGTCCGCATCGTTCGAGCCCGAGCCCTCCAGCGTGAATGATCCATGCGGTCTCGCGCAATCGGCTCCATCTCGGCCGTAGGGGGCGCCCAGGCGCGACCGGGGCACCCAAGCACGACCGGGAGCGCCCACCGCAACCGGGAGCGCCCACCGCAACCGGGAGCGCCGCGCACACGCACACACGCCCGCACGCCCGGCACGTCGCTCCGCGTCGATCCGAAGTCGCCCAGGTAACGATTCCGTACCGCATATCGCGATGACCCCCGAATGGGTTACTATTTCGTTTGCAGGAACGTTCCCGCTACGTGCACGACCCCCCGTGCGGCTCCCCGGCTACGGGGCCGGGAGCCCGGAACGATCCCTGATCGAGCAAAGGAGCTACCCCGCATGAAACGCCTCAATCGAGCCATCGGCGCCGTCGCACTCGCCTCCGCAGTCGCCCTCACACTCAGCGCCTGCGATTCCAACGGGGGCGCCTCCGGCGACTCCAAGGGCGCGGTGGCGATGAGCTTCGCGGGCCTCGACATCCAGATCTGGAACGACATGCTCCCCTTCATGGAGGAGATCGTGACCGACGCCGGCTACGAGTTCGTGACCGACGACCCGAAGTGGAACGCGCAGACCCAGGTGCAGGACTGGGAGTCGTGGCTCGTGCGCGGCGACATCAAGGCGATCATGGGCTACCCGGTGCAGTCCGACGCGATGGTCGCGGTCACCAGCCAGGCGAACGACGCCGGCATCCCCGTGCTCGGCTACGGCTCGACCTGGGAGGGCGTGCAGGCCGCGGTGGTCTCCGATCACCTCGCCGACGGCGAGGCCGCGGGCGAGCGGGCCGTGGAGTGGATCGAGGAGCACTACGGCGACGAGCGCGTCGACGTCGCATTCCTCGGGTGGCCCGACACCGACCTCGGCCGCCTCCGAGGCGAGGGGATCATGAACCAGCTCGAGGCGTCCGGCCTCGACCTGAACATCACCGAGCACAAGACGCTGAGCCTCGACGACGGCTACGCCGCCGCGCAGACCCAGCTGCAGTCGACGCCGAACACCAAGGTGTACCTGGCGATCTCGAACGATCCCGCGCTCGGCGCCTACCAGGCCCTGATCGACTCCGGCGTCTCCCCCACCGATGAGAGCATGCTGCTCCTCAACCTCGATGCGACCGACGCCGAGCTCGAGATCATCGCCGAACCGGGATCGTTCTGGCGCTACTCCTTCATCGTCCCGGCGCGCGAGCTCGCGGAGGCGAACGCCCGGATGCTCGTCGACGCGGCGAACGGCGACCCCGTCGAGGACGTCTCCATCTCGGCGACCGAGGTGACGAGCGAGAACGCGTCGGACTTCTTCCTCGAGAACCAGTAGTCCACCGGGCGGGGAGCGGCCGTCCACCGGCAACAGCTCCCCGCGGCCCGCGCTTCCGCGCACCCAGACATCCATGAACCACAGCTAAGGATCAACACATGGGGAATCCGCAGCCGCGCCTCGCATTCGCGGGCGTCACGGTCGATTTCGGAGCCACACGAGCGCTCGACGACATCCGATTCGAGGTGCAGCCGGGCGAGATCATCGGCCTGCTCGGACACAACGGCGCGGGGAAGAGCACCCTCCTCAACGTCGCCACCGGAGTGATCGGCGCGACGGAGGGGAGCTTCTCCGTCGACGGCGCCGACGTCGAGCGCAGGCTCGCCCCGCGCGACGCGGCACGACTCGGCATCACCGTCATCCACCAGGAGCCCGCTCTCGCCCCGAACATGAGCGTGCTCGACAACCTCTTCCTCGCGCGGGAGCAGCCCCGCGCCGCCGAGCGGACGGCGCTCGCGGAGCAGGCGCTCGCAACGGTCGGGGCCGACCTCCCGCTCGACATGCCGGTCGAGGCGCTCGGCCTCGGGGAGCGCCAGCTCGTCGACCTGGCGCGCGGCCTGCTGGCCGGCGAGATGAAGGTGCTCATGCTCGACGAGCCGACCGCCGCGCTCGGCAAGGCCGAGACGGAGGCGCTGCACGCGCTCATCCGCGATTTCGCGTCCCGCGGGGTCTCGGTGCTCTACGTCTCGCATCGGCTCCCCGACATCCTCGAGGTCTGCACCCGTATCGTGGTGCTGCGCGGCGGGCGCGTGGTCGTGGACGGCCCCGCCGGCGAGTTCACCCCGGCGAGGCTCGCCGAGGCGCTCGTGCCGGATCTCCGCTCGCTCGACTTCACGCACGTCGAGGCGGGCGCCGAGGTGCTGCGCTTCGAGGGGCCGGGCGGCACCATCTCAGCGCGGGAGGGCGAGGTCGTCGGCCTCTTCGGCATGGCCGGGGGCGAGCAGTTCGACATCGCCGCGCAGCTCGCCGGTGCGGCGTCCCCGGCGCACGGATACACCCTGCGCGGCGGCCCGGTGCGGTTCTCCTCGCCGGGCCAGGCGATCCGCCGGGGCGTCTTCTTCGTGCCGCAGGATCGGGACACCGAGGGGCTCATCGCCTCCGAGTCGGGCATCGACAACGTGATGCTGCCCTGGTACGGCACGGGTGCCTCCCGCGGCTGGTGGGTATCGGCGAAGACCGGCGCCGACGTGTACGAGCACGCGCGGAGATCCCTCGACGTCCGCGGCCCGTCCGGGGACGCGGAGGTGTCGCAGTTCTCCGGGGGCAACCGCCAGAAGCACCTCCTGGCCCGCTGGCTGTACCCGCAGGAACCGGTCCTCCTCGTACTGGCCCAGCCCACCCAGGGCGTCGACGTGGGGGCGAAGCTCGACATCGTCGAGGCCGCCCGGGCCGCGGCCCACCGCGGGGCGGCGGTCGTCGTGGCGTCGAGCGAGTCCGACGAGATCGCCAGCATGTGCGACCGGGCCTACACGGTGCTCGGCGACCGCATGGTGGAGGTGCCCCGCGCCCCGCACTTCAACGAGGACCTGCTCGCCTCGCTGCTCTCACTGGCCGAGCCGGCCGCCGTTTCGATCACGCAGTCCATCTGAAGGAACCGTCATGAACACCGAACGCCTCAAGATCTTCGCAGCCAAGAACGGCATCTTCCTCGCGCTGATCGTCCTCATCGCCGTCTTCTCGATCCTCCGACCGAACTTCTTCTCGCTCGGCAACGCGCAGAACATCCTCATGCAGGCCAGCGAGCTGGGGCTCATCGCGATCCCGGTCGCCTTCCTCATCATGTCGGGCACGATCGACCTCTCCGTCGGCGCCATCGCGTCCGCGGCCGCCATCACCGGGGGCCTCACGATGAGCTCCACCGGGTCGACCGCCCTCGGCTTCGCCGCGGCCCTCGCCACCGGCGTGGTCGCGGGCGCCCTCAACGGCTTCCTGGTCTCCTACCTCGGGCTCAACTCCTTCGTCGTGACGCTCGGCGCGCTGAGCGTGTGGGGCGGCTTCGCACTGCTGCTCTCCACGGGCAAGACCATCCCCCGCTCCGAGCTCCCCGATGCGTTCCGCGCGCTCGGCACGCTCAAGCTGGGACCGATCCCGATCCAGATCGTCGTGCTCGCCGTGGTGGTCGCGATCGGCTGGTATGTGCTGAACCGCACGAAGTTCGGCCGCGAGGTGCGCGCGATCGGCGGCAACGAGCGCGCCGCGCGTCTCATGGGCATCGACGTGAAGCGCTCGCGCTTCCTCCTCTTCGTCGCCTCGGGCGCCTTCGCCGCGCTCGCGGGGCTCTTCCTGTCCGCGAAGGTGCAGTCGGCGAACCCGACCATCGGCTCGGGGCTCGAACTCGAGGCGCTCACGGTGGTGCTCCTCGGCGGCGTCGCCTTCGAGGGCGGAGTCGGCCGCATCAGCGGCGTCGTCGCGGGTCTGCTCTTCTTCCGGGTGCTCCGCGCCGGACTCGTCTTCCTGCAGGCGTCGCCGTTCCTGCAGACGATCCTCGTGGGCGCCACGCTCATCGTCGCGGTCGCGCTCGACAGCTCGATCCAGAAGATGATCCGCAGCTCCTGGGCGAAGCTCGGGCGCAGCGCGACCGAGAAACCCCAGCGAGCGGAGCCCGCGCAGGTGTAGGCCACGGGCGGGTGCGGATGCGGGATCGGCGGCGCGGGATCGCGGGCCGCGAGGTCGCCGCACTGTCGCCGGCCGCCGCGCCGGAACAGCAGAGACCCCGTGGGGCTCCCCCTCCGGAGCCCCACGGGGTCTGATCGCTCAGTGCCTACTGGACGTCTGCGCAGTTGATCGCCTGTCCCGCGATCTCCACGATGGCCGTCGGATCCTGAGCGCAGACCTGGGCGGCGTCGATGCCCTGAGCGGCCTGCCCGAAGACCCACCAGGCGATCAGCATGCCGAGCAGCGTCAGGACCAGGCCGAGGATCATGGCCACGGTCGCGGGCTTGTTCTTCGCACCCGCCTGGCGCGACTGCATGGAGGCGATGATGCCGAGGATCACGCCGATGAGCGGCGCGATGACCGCGAGCACGAGGGCGACGATGCCCAGGGTCTTCCCCGGGACCGGTGTCACGGCTGAGGCGTTCGTGTTGTGAGGGCTGGTCATGATTCTTCTCTTCTCTCATTCGCGCTCGCAAGATCTTCGCGAGTCGGTTACAGCCCTACTCCCAGGAAGACATCCTACACACGCGATGAGCGTCGCCGACGAGGCCCGCGATGCCGGCTCGCACCCGGCTCACGGGGCGGAGTACGGCCGACGCACCCCGGCGGCGTACCCCGGGGACGCACCCGGCCGACGCGTGCCCGTCGGCGCATGCCCGCCGCGTGCACCCGCCGGCGCACGCGAAAGGCCCGGTCGCGGGACCGGGCCTTTCGCACGCTGTTCGGCTGCGCCGAGCGTCTCGTCAGACTGCGAGGCGCTCCTGCACGATCGCCGCGAGATCGTCGGCGAGGCCCTGGGCCTGCTCGGCGTACTCCGCCTCGACCATCACGCGCACGACGGGCTCGGTGCCGGACGGACGCAGCAGCACCCGTCCCTTGCCGGCGAGCGCGAGCTCCGCCTGGTGCACCGCCTGCTGCAGCACCTCGTCGCCGTGCACACCGGTGCGATCGACGCCGCGCACGTTCACCAGCACTTGCGGGTAGACCGTCATGCACTGCGCCAGCTCGGCGAGGGTCTTGCCGCTGCGCTTCACCTCCGCGGCGAGATGCAGCCCCGTGAGGATCCCGTCTCCCGTGGTGGCGTAGTCGCTCATGATCACGTGCCCCGACTGCTCGCCGCCCAGCGAGTAGCCGTGCGCGTTGATCGCCTCGAGCACGTAGCGGTCGCCCACGCCGGTCTCGACGACGTCGATGCCGTTGTCCGCCATCGCGAGCTTCAACCCGAGGTTGGACATGACGGTGGCGACGAGCGTGTTCCGCTCGAGGCGGCCGCGGGCGGACATCGACAGGGCCAGGATCGCCATGATCTTGTCGCCGTCGACCACGTTGCCGTCGGCGTCGACCGCGAGGCAGCGGTCGGCGTCGCCGTCGTGCGCGATCCCGAGATCGGCGCCGCGCGACTTCACGGTCGCGATGAGCGGCTCGAGATGGGTGGATCCCACGCCGTCGTTGATGTTGAAGCCGTCGGGATCGTTGCCGATCACCGTCACCTTCGCGCCGGCGTCGGTGAAGACGTCGGGCGAGATCCCCGCCGCCGCGCCGTGGGCGCAGTCGAGCACCACGTGCAGGCCGTCGAGGCGCAGGCCGTCGAGTGTGCCGAGCAGGTGCACGAGGTAGCGATCCTCGGCGTCCGCGAAGCGGCGGATCCGGCCGATCTCACGACCGGTCACCGCGATCGCGGGACCGTCCATGGCGGCCTGGATCTCGTCCTCGATCTCGTCGGCCAGCTTGCGGCCGCCCTCGGCGAAGAACTTGATGCCGTTGTCGGGCGCCGGATTGTGCGATGCCGAGACCATCACGCCGAAGTCGGCTCCCGTGTCGGCGACGAGATAGGCCGCGGCGGGGGTCGGGATCACCCCGGCGTCGAGCACGTCGACGCCGACCGAGGCGAGCCCGGCCGAAACGGCGGCCGAGATGAACTCGCCGGAGACCCGCGGGTCGCGCGCGATCACGGCGGTAGCGCGACGGCTCTCGCTCCGGGCAGAACGCCCGAGAACGAGAGCCGCCGCGTGCGCGAGGTTCAGGGCCAGGTCGGCGGTCACATCGACCCCCGCCAGGCCCCGAACCCCATCGGTGCCGAAAAGGCGTCCCATGGAAAGGGTGCTTCCGATTAGCGCTTCGAGTACTGAGGCGCCTTGCGGGCCTTCTTGAGACCGGCCTTCTTGCGCTCCTTGATGCGGGCGTCGCGGCTGAGGAAGCCGGCCTTCTTGAGGGTCGGACGGTTGTGCTCGGCGTCGATCTCGTTCAGCGCGCGGGCGATCGCGAGGCGCAGGGCGCCGGCCTGGCCCGAGGGGCCGCCGCCGACGATGCGGGCGATCACGTCGTACGAGCCGTTCAGCTCGAGCACGGTGAAGGGATCGGTGATGAGCTGCTGGTGCAGCTTGTTCGGGAAGTACTCGTCGAGCTCGCGGCCGTTGACGGTCATCTTGCCCGAGCCGGGGACCAGGCGCACGCGGGCGATGGCCTGCTTGCGGCGGCCGACGGCCGAACCGGGGACGGTCAGCGCGGGGCGCGGGGTCGAAACGGTGGCCTGCGAAGCGGGCGTCTCGGTGGTGTAGCTCTCGGTGCTGATGTTCTCAGCGGCCACGGTCTGCTCTTCAGTCACTGTGAAGTCTCTCTCTGGATGTCTCGTTGGCGCCGCGATTACTGCGCGACCTGGCCGAAGGTGTAGGGGGTGGGCTGCTGAGCCGCGTGCGGGTGCTCGGCGCCCGCGTAGACCTTCAGCTTGCGGAACAGGTCGGCTCCGAGCGAGTTCTTCGGCAGCATGCCGCGGATCGCCTTCTCGACGGCGCGCTCGGGGTTCTTCTCGAGCAGCTCGGTGTAGCTGACCGAGCGCAGGCCGCCCGGGTAGCCCGAGTGACGGTAGGCGAGCTTCTTGGCCGCCTTGTTGGCGGTCAGCACGACCTTGTCGGCGTTGATGATGATGACGTAGTCGCCCATGTCCATGTGGGGGGCGAACGTCGGCTTGTGCTTGCCGCGGAGCAGGGCCGCGGCGTGCGAGGCGAGGCGGCCGAGCACGACGTCGGTGGCGTCGATGACGAGCCAGTCGTGCTTCTGATCGGCGGCCTTCGGCGAGTATGTGCGAGTCACTGGAGTGCTGCTTTCTGTCGAATTGGAGGTGTTCGTGGATCCCGCTCCGTTGCCCGGTCCCCTGAGGGTGCGCGAGCGAGTGGAGGGCTCAACAAATCGGGTGCTTGCGCACCAAAGATCAATCTTAGCACAGGATCGCCGCAGGGCCGCAGGGCCGCAGGGCCGCAGGGCCGCAGGGCCGCAGGGCCGCAGGGCCGCAGGGCCGCAGGGCCGCAGGGCCGCAGGGCCGC
>NZ_JAIVPF010000055.1:0-36234 GCF_053528595.1 Leucobacter sp.
CCGAACCCCTCAGGTGGATCGCGACGAAGGGCCTGTATGCGGCGTACGGGATCGCGGATCGGGCGGAGCTTGCGGGTCGGGTGAAGACGTCCCCGATCGCGCATCTCGCCGATGTGGTCACCGGACGCCACTGACCCCCCGGCCTCTCCTCCTGGTCGAGCGAACACAAACCGCAACCCGGACCCCTTTCCGCTGGTTGAGCGGAGCGCAGCGGAGTCGAAACCGGGGGAGCCCGCCGTGCTCACCGGCGGGGCGCCACGAGGGAGTTATTCTTGAACCGCGATGGCGGCCTCCGCGCCGGAGCCGTCGGAGCGGAAGCGCGAAGGAGCGGTATGGACCAGGGCTTCGAGTTCGAGGGAGTACTCGATCAGGCGGCCCCGCGGGAGGCGCTGTCGCCCCAGATCCCGGACCAGCTGTGGGACTACGCCCGCGCGTTCCTGCGCATCGAGCGCCAATCGCTGAAGTTCGTCTGGCGTTCGCAGCAGATGTGGCTGGACGTGTCGTTCGAGCGGCGCGAGGCCATCGACGCTTCGGGCCGCCCCGACCCCAAGGTGCTGGTGAGGGCGCAGGAGACCGAGCTGCCGTGCGGGATCACGGCCCGCGAGCTCGACGTGATCACCCTGGTCGCCCTCGGGCTCACGAACGGCGGCATCTCCGAGCGCCTCGGCACCTCGGCGCGCACCGTCTCGACGCAGCTCGAGCGGCTCCTGAAGAAGCTCTCGCAGACCACCCGAGGCGGACTCGCGGCGCTCGCCGTGGATGCGGGCCTCCTCCGGCTCCCCCTGCCGGGCGGGGCGCCCGAGGCGGGAGGCATCGGCGTGGCCGATCTCGAGCTCGCCGCGCGGCACCGCACGGATTACTTCCACTCGCCGATCCGCAGCTATCGCTCGGGGCGTTCGCCGATCCCGCTGGGGCTCGTGATCCCGACCGGGGTCGGAGGGGACAGCGAGCAGCTGCGTCAGGGTGCGCGACTGGCCGTGGACGAGCTCAACGAGCAGGGCGGGGTCGCGGGGCGCCGGATCCAGCTGATCGAGGTGCAGGTCGAGATGTTCGACTGGCGGAGCGTGCGCGCGGGGCTCGAGGAGCTGTTCGAGGCGGAGGTCGCCGCCATCTGCACGGGCTACGTCAGCGCCGAGCACCCCGACTTCCTCGAGCTCATCGCCGACTTCGGGCGCCCCTTCCTGCACACCGCGACCTTCGGCGCCGACGTGCTGCGCATGCAGTCCGATCCCTCGCGCTACTCGACGGTGTTCCAGACCTGCGCCTCCGAGGTGCACTACGGGCCGGGCCTGCTGCGCTTCCTCGCCGCCCTGGAGTCGGAGGGGCTGTGGGCGCCGCGCCAGCGGCGCATCCTGAGCCTCGAGCAGGCGTCGCAGAGCATGCGCCTCACCTCGGAGTCGTTCATCGAGCGGGCCGGAGCCGCGGGGTGGGAGGTGGCGCCGCCCATCTCCACGCCGGCCGGCGCCACCGACTGGGAGGCGGCCATCGAGCGGGCGCATGCGATCGAGCCGGATGTGCTGTTCGTCGCGAACTTCCTCGAGGACGAGCTCGTCGGCTTCCAGCAGGCGCTGCTGCGGGATCCGCTTCCGGCGCTCGTCTACACCGTCTACGCGCCCTCGATCCCGAGCTTCTCGGAGCGGCTCGGCGCCCAGGCGGACGGGGTCGTGTGGGCCACCACCACCGGCACCTACGACGACGATCTGGGGCGCCGCTTCCGCCGCAAGTACACCGAGCGCTTCGTCAAGGAGCCCGGCTGGTCGCAGGCCGGCGCGGCCTACGACCAGGTGCGCATGCTCGCCGCGGCCTGGTCCGCCGTGGACGCGCGCAGCAGCGAGGAGGTGATCCGCTACCTGCGGCGCTGGCCCCACCGCGGGGTCAACGGGGTCTACTACTTCGGCGAGCACGGGCAGGAGCCGCTGCTCTACCCGGACACCACGCTGGACGCCGCGCTCGGCCAGGCCCACCTCGTCTATCAGATCCAGGATCGGGGTCAGGTGCTGCTGGCGCCGGAGCCGTTCGGACGCGTGCAGGACTTCAAGACGCCCCACTGGGCGCTGCCGTAGCGGCCCCGGGCTCGACCGGCTCCCAGAGGGAGTCGTCGGACCAGGCCCGGGTCTCGAGCCGCAGCCACGCCGGCAGGAACCACAGCACGTTCCCCCAGGCCAGCACGGCGAGCGCCCACCGCCACCACGGCAGCCCCGCCTCGAGGCCGCAGCAGGCGGTCTCGGCGATCAGGGAGAGCTCGCCGATCCGCACGGGCGGCACCAGCAGCACCGCGGCCGCTGCCGCCGCGGCGAGCAGGGGGATCCAGACGGACCCGGCTTTGCCGACGACCCCCGCCGTCAGCGCCGCGCCGGCCGCGAGCAGCCCGAGCACGACCCACCCGATGAGCAGCGCGTGCGCCGCCACCGCGAGGGACTCGGGGCTGCGCAGTCCGCCGGCGATGAGGGAGCGGACGGCGGGGGCGACGATCGGCGCCGCGATCGCGACGACGGCGGCGGCCGCCGCGATCACGCCGAACGCGGCCGAGTCCTTGCGTGCCCCCGCGGGCGCGCGATCCCGCACCCGCAGCATGGAGGCCAGCGCCACGGGCAGCAGGGCGACCCCGACGACGGCCCAGAGCGTCGCCATCGCGCCGTCGCCCGCCTCGTCGGCGAGCCGGGCGCCGAGGAGCGCGCCGGCCATCGCCGCTACGGGGATCAGCGTGCGCACGGCGGCCCGCCGCGCCATCTCCCCGCGCGTGCGCTCGGGGAGCGCGGTGGGAAGGATGACCTCGAGCTTCCGCCAGCGCTGCGAGGCTCGGACGGCGCCAGCCAGGAGGGCGGCGAGCAGGGCCAAGGCGATGACGAGCAGCATCAGCCGGCTCGGATCCGCGGCCCAGACCGCCTCGGGGCGGAACGCGCAGAGCGGGAGCGGCGCGCCGTCGGAGACCGCGTCGACGCAGCCGGCCGCGCGTCCGTCCGCCGCTCCCGCGCGGGCGAGCGCGAGGCCGGCCACGGCGAGCGCACCGGCGGCCGCGAGCCGCGGCACCTGCGCGACTCCCGGCAGGAACACCAGGACCGGCGCGAGCAGGTGCACCAGTGCGGCGAGCGGCGCCTTGAGCGGAAAACGGGCTCCGATGAGCGAGCGGCTCGCGACCCGGAGGGAGCGGTGCGCCGTCGCCGTGAGGTAGCTCCCGCTCAACCGGCCCAGCCCGCCCTGCCGCCCGGTCAGGAGCTCCACGGGGGAGTGGGCGCCGGTAGCGGCGCCCACGTCGTCGGCGTCTTCCGAGGGCTTCGCCGAGCCGCCCGCCTCGTGCCGCAACTGCTGGGCGACGAGCTCGGCCAGGGCCGAGGGGTGCAGCCGGGCGTCGCCGTCCGCGTCAGCGGTCGAGGAGAGCTCCTCGGTGAGCGTCGCGGCCGCGTCGATGCGGCCCCACCACCAGTCGCCGGTGCGCCAGTCGCTGCTCAGGAAGCCGCCGAAGTTCATGATGAACAGCGAACCGGCGAGTTTGGCCTCGGGCGGCAGCCGGAAGCGGCCGCCGAGCTCGCCCGCGAGCCTCGAGGCGTACTCCTCGCCCTCGCGATCCCGCACGATGCGCTGCGCGACCATCTCCACGTGCACCTCGCGCAGCCGCCCGAGGGACTCCCGCAGCGGCGAGCCGTCGGCCGCCGGGGGATCCCACCGCCACCGGCCGTCGAGCGTGGCGAAGTACGGCGCATCCCGGGAGGACGGTTCGCCGATCACCGAGAAGAGCGGCGCGATCCGGCGCACCCCGGTGGCCGGGCCCGCGGCCGCGAGCGGCGGCAGCAGCTTCCAGGGGCTCTCGGCCCACCAGTGCTCGGCGGGGTACTCGTCGGCGTCGATCGCCTCGGATCGCCCCGGTCCCGGGGGCACCGCCCCGCTCATCGGGATCTCGTCGCGGGAGTCGTCGTCCCGCGAAGCCTCGTCGCGGGAGTCGTCCGTCGCGGGGTCGGACGGTGCGGTGGGCGCCGGCGACGCGGGCAGCAGCTCGACGAGATCGCGGAAGCACCCCTCCAGCATCGCCCACAGAGCCCCGAGGCCGTCCTCGGGCGACGCCGGCCACCACACCTCCTCGCGCACCAGCGAGGGATCCCGGGACGGCCCTTGGTCGGCGCCCTCGGCGCCGGTCTGTCCGGGAGTGCCGCTGTACGCATCCGCGACCGCGAGCAGCCGGGCCTCCATCATGCGCTCCCCCGCCTGCAGCGCGTCGTACAGGCGACCCCGCAGATCCTCGCGCTGCTCGCGGCGATCTCGGATGAACGGCACGGCGCCGGGGGCTTCGGGAGCGGCGACGCGCAGCACCAGCTCGAGCCACTGCACGCACTCCAGCATCCACAGCGCCGTCTCCCGCGCGGCGACCGGATCGCGCGCGACGCGCGCCAGGTCCTCCTCGCCGTTGCCCGCATCCGTCAGCCGGTTCACCCGGGCGCCGAGGTCCATCCGATCGACCCAGTCCGCGGCGCGATCCGGATCCTCCGTCCAGGTGCGGCGCGGCCGCACGTCGTTGCCCAGCTGCCACGCCTCGGTGTCCGCGAGCACCGAGATGATGAGCGCGTGGTCGCGCGACGCCCGCGAGCGCGCGTAGGCGCGCAGCTGCTCGTCCTGGGCGGCGGGGGCGGTGGCCTCGACGGGCATCGTCGCGAGCAGCTCGTAGCGCCCCTCGCGCACCCAGTGCTGCAGCAGCGAGCGCTCGAGCTCGGCGCGATCCTCGCGGGCGTTCTCGCTCCGCTTCGCGGAGAGCAGCCGCAGCAGCACCGAGGTGAGGTCGCCGAGCCGCTCCGCGCGCCGCTTCGGGGGATCGGGCGGGGGCGGGGGCGTGGGATCGAGGTAGAAGAGCGCGCGCCGAACGGGCACCCGGGAGCCGCGCATCCCGATCGCGCGGTAGGCGCGTTCGATCGGGATGTTGTCGAAGACCCCGCCGTCGACCACCCGGAAGGGCCCGGCGCTGCCGCTCGCCCGATGCTGGAGGAAGGCGGCGCTCATGTCGATCACGCGCGCCTGCTCGCCCGTGAGGAGCGCCTGCTCGGGGATCTCCTCCTTCGGGCCATCGCCCGGCACGGGGGCGAAGGACCACACCGTCGAGGGTTCGAACGCGCCCGGGAACGACGAGGTGGTGCGGGCCGCCAGCGCGAGCCGGCGCAGCGCGGCCGTGCGCTCGAGCCGTCGCGACTCCTCGGCCGGGTCGTCGTTCGGGGCGCCGTCGGGGGCGCCGTCAGCCGGGTTCTCGGAACCGGCGCTGCGGGCGTCGGTGTCACGGGCGTCGGCGTCACGGGCGTCGGGAACGCCGGAACCGGGGATGTCGGCGTCGGCCACCCCGGTGGCGAACCTGAACCCCGCCCGGCCGAGGCGGATGTCCGGGTGCCGGGCGTCCTGCGCATTGACGACGGTCGCCGAGAGGTCGATGCTCACCTCGTCGACCTGCAGCCCCGGGTGCGGGGGCATCGGAACGGGATCATCGCCGGTCCGGGGCTCCGCGAAGAACTTCTCGAGCTGTTCCAGCACCTTCGCGGCGAAGTACTCGTCGCCCCGCAGCAGCGACTCCACCGGCCCGAGGCCCTCGTGGCGCAGCAGCTCGTGGAAACCGCCCGCCGTCCGCCAGGTCTCGAGCGCCTGCTCGACCGAACGTCCCGCGCGCTGCGCCACGGCGAGCAGCACGCTGTTGAGCCCGCCTGCACTCGCTCCCGCGAGCACGTCCAGCACCACCCGGTGGTAGTCGCGACGAGCGAGCAGCAGCCCGTAGCGCGCCGCTCGCTCGACCACGGGCGCCGGCGGCGCCGAGTCGGCGTCCCACGCGAGCACGACGGCCACCCGGTCCCGGCCGCGGAAGACGCGCAGCGCGCGCAGCAGGTCCAGTTCGGCCACGGCGCCGCCGATCCATACGGCCAGGCTCACGCCGCCGCGCATGGCGAGTGCGAGCTTCAGCGTGCGCCCGCGCAGGTCGGCGGGCTGCCGCGGGCCGATCCCCGGCCCCGTCCACCGTGCGGCGCACGCGAGCGCGTCGTCCCAGGCGCGGCGCATCTCGTGCCCGTCCGCCGTCCGCGGCACGGGGAAGACCCGGACGGCCACGCGTTCGCCGATACCACTCGTGCCGGCACCCGGGGCGGCGTCCGCGGGGGCGGTGAGGGCCGGGGCGTCGGTCACGGCGTCCGCGCCGCTCGCCGCCGCATCCGGTTCAGCGCTCGCGCCGGCCACCGGGTCCGGGAAGTGGAACGTGCATCGCTCCGCCTCATCGGCGCAGTGCTGCCCATCGGTGCTGCTGCTCGCTCCGCTCATCACCGCTCCTCGCTCGACCCGCGATTCTGGTGGCGTTGATCATATACCGCGTGTGCGCTCCCGATGCGGGAGCCCTGAGCACGATCGGGTAACGGTCCGGGCGCGCCGGATCGAGGTCCGCGGCCCGGATCCTCGGATCGGGCCGCACTCCTCCGTCGGCCCTCGCCGATCGGGCCTCCCGGTCAGGCGCCGGGCATCTCCCCGGTGTAGAAGCGGAAGGTGGCGTCGGCGCCGCGCGCCGCCGTCTCGCGGTCGGCGCCGGAGGCGACGTGCGCCTCGCCCCAGCAGTCGGCCGCGGCCCGGTAGAAGGACTTGCCCTCGTCGGTGACGGCCCAGGCCTCCGCCTCGGCCGGGGAGAGCGATCCCTCCACCGCTCCGAGGTGCAGCGACAGGCCCAGGAGGCCGCCGTCCCAGCCCACGCCGGTCGCGCCGGGCCCGAAGGCGTCCCACATTCCGGCCGGCACGTCGGCGACGCGCGCGGCGTGCTCGAGCTCGAGGCGGGTGCGCTCCGGGCCCGCCTCCGCGAGCCGGACGGTCACCCAGCTCGTGCCGCCGCCGAACTCCCAGGTGACGCGGTACTCGGCCGCGCCGTCGGCCGGGGGAGCGCACTCGAGGATCTCCCCGCCCGCGTTGCCCTCGAGCTGGTAGCGGCCGCCGAGGCGCAGGTCCCCGCTCACCGGCAGGAACCACCGCGCGATGCGCTCGGCCTTCGTCGCGGCCTCCCAGACCTCCTCGATGCCCGCGGGATACTCCTGCGCGAGCATCTGGATGCGCGTCTCCTCGCCGTCCACGTCCTCCGTGCGCAGTGCACGCGTGACGGACCCGACCTGCTTCGATACGTCGACCATGATCATTCCTTGCTCTCGTGGGTTCGGGGATCGCCGGAGCGGGGGCTCCGGCCCGGTGCTGCCCGGGGTTCGGGGTGCGCGGTGCGCGCGTTCTGCGCGGTGTGCGGGGCGACGGAGGGATCGGTGCCGGTACGGTCGCCGATGTGATCCTCGCCGTCGCGGTCGGCGGCCACGCGCTCGGCCTCGAGCCGGCGCTGCCGCTTGCCGCGGGCGAGCTCGGTGCCGAGCGCCGCCAGCGGTCCGCGCCAGAACCGCTCGAAGGAGCTCAGCCACTCGCTCGCCTCGCGGGGCCCGTGCGGATCCACCGCGTAGAGCCGTCGTGCGCCCTCGGGGCGCACGGTCGCGAAGCCGTTCTCTCGCAGCACGCGCAGGTGCTGCGAGACCGCCGGCTGGCTGATCCCGAACTCCCCGGCGATGACCTCTGCGATGGAGCCGGCGGGTTCCTCGCCGTCGACGATGAGCTCGAGGATGCGCCGGCGGACCGGGTCTCCGAGAACGTCGAGCGCGTGCATGGCTCCATTGTTCATCTGCAACTTATATAAGTCAAGAGTGAAATGATTCTCGACGTGTCGCGGCGGGTGCCTCCGGCGCGGGCTCGCACGTCGTCGCCTCGGCGCGTCGCGGTGATGCGCTCCCGGCGCAGGGTTCGCGCGGCGTCATCCGGTGGAAGCCTGCGAGTCCCCGGGTTCGCGCGGCGTCATCCTGCGCGAGCCTGCGAGCCGCAGGATCCACCGCCCCCGCACGGATTCCGCGTGCCGCGACCAGCCCGCACCCGCCGCGTGCCGCACGAGGGACGCCGATCGGCGCGACCTCGCCTACCGGGCCGCCTCGGGCCCCGCGGCCGAGAGAGCGTCGGGGCGGGCCCCGGATCCTGAGCCCGTATCCGCATCCGCATCCGCATTCGCCGCGTCCGCGCCGGCGCTCCCGTGCGCGCGGCACCTCGCGTCCACGTGCGTCGCGCAGGCGACGAAGCGATCCCTGCAGGAGGGATCCGCGCAGTTGGCCAGGCGGTTCGACGCCGTACCGCACACCGTGCAGCGCCCGAGCACGGCCGCGCCGGGTGCGAAGTCCATCGCCTCCCGCCCGTCGAACACGGCGAGGGATCCCTCCCAGAGCCCGTCGTTGCCGAAGGCCTCGCCGTAGCGGACGATCCCGCCGTCCACCTGGTAGACCTCCTCGAAGCCGCGATTCCGCATCGCAGCCGACAGGATCTCGCAGCGGATGCCGCCCGTGCAGTAGGTGACCACCGGCCGGCCCTTGATGTCGTCGAAGGCCCCGCTCTCGATCTGCTCGATGAAGTCGTGCGTGGTGCGGGTGTCGGGCACGATCGCGCCCGTGAATCGCCCGATCTCGGCCTCCCAGGCGTTGCGCCCGTCGAAGAACACCACCTCGTCGCCGCGCTCCTCCACCAGCCGGTTCACCGCCTCGGGTGAGAGGTGCTCGCCGCCGCCCACCACGCCGTCGGCGTCGACCCGCAGCTCGTCGGGGATCCCGAACGCCACCAGCTCGTCGCGCACCTTGACGCTGAGCCGGGGGAAATCGGCGATGCGGGCCCAGGGCGCCGCGCGGTCGACGCCGTGCAGCCGTTCGGGCGCGGTCGCGGTGAAGCCGGTGCCGTCGCTCCACTTCACCTCGAGCCCGGCGAACGGGCCGTACTCCCGGGTGCGCCGCAGATAGCGCTTGCAGGCGTCGATCTCGCCGCCGACGGTGCCGTTGATGCCGTGCTTCGAGATGATGATGCGGCCCCGCAGGCCCAGCGACTCGCACAGCTCCCGCTGCCACAGCCGCACCGCGCCGGGATCGGCGACGGGGGCGAAGACGTAGTACAGCAGGATCTTGGGGTCGCTCACCCGACCATGGTAGTCGTGGCGGTGACGCGCGGTGCCGCAGCGGCGCCCGACTTGCGCGCGCCGACCCCGACCGCGCACACTGGCAGCATCGGCTCCGTCGCGATGGGGCCACCGGAGACAGCACGTCGGGGTCGGGCCACCGGACCCCGGCCCAGCGAGAGGCCAACGATGACCGACGAGCCGACCCAGCCCGCGCA
Organism: Leucobacter sp.; assembly: GCF_053528595.1. Taxonomy (NCBI): domain Bacteria; kingdom Bacillati; phylum Actinomycetota; class Actinomycetes; order Micrococcales; family Microbacteriaceae; genus Leucobacter; species Leucobacter sp. Next base: position 9,172 of record NZ_JAIVPF010000055.1, read on the forward strand.
CACCCGCATGCACTCCGTCTCGCCCGAGACGCAGGACATCGTCGACCTCGTGCTCGACTACTCACGCCGGCGCATCCTGGCGACCGACACCCCGCTCGACCACGCGGCCTCCCCGAGCGAGCTGCGGCGCCTCGCCGGCACCACGATCAGCGAGGAGGGGCTCGGCGGCCGGCGCGCGCTCTCGGTCTTCGAGCTCGTGCTCGCCCCCGCCTGCATCACGACCGATCACCCCCAGTACCTCTCGTTCATCCCGAGCGCACCCTCGAAGGCGGCGATCGCGTTCGACCTGGTGGTCTCGGCGAGTGCGCTGTACGGCGGATCGTGGCTCGAGGGCGCCGGCGCGGTGCACGCGGAGAACGAGGTGCTGAGCTGGCTCGCGGCCGAGTTCGGCCTGCCCGAGGGCGCCGGGGGCGTGTTCGTGCAGGGCGGCACGATCGGCAATCTCTCGGCGCTGGTCGCCGCCCGCGACAGCGCGCGGGCCCGGCGCGAGGAGGGCGGGGGATCGCCGCGGCCGGATGGCGGCTGGGCCGTCGTCTGCAGTGCCGAGGCGCACTCCTCGATCAAGTCGGCGGCGCGGGTGATGGACGTCGACGTGATCCCGGTGCCCGCGGACGAGGACGGCGTGCTGCGCGCCGGCGGCGTGCGCGCGGCGCTCGAGGCGCACGGCGAGCGGGTGTTCGCGGTCGTCGCCACGGGCGGGTCGACCAACTTCGGGGTGGTCGACGACATCGCGGGCATCGCGGCGCTGAAGGACGACTTCGACTTCTGGCTCCACATCGACGGCGCCTACGGGCTCACCGCCATGCTCTCCCCGCTCGCCCGGGACCGCTTCGCGGGGGTGGAGCGCGCGGACTCCGTGATCGTGGATCCGCACAAGTGGCTGTTCGCGCCCTACGACGTCTGCGCGCTCATCTACCGCGACCCCGAGACCGGCCGCCGGGCGCACACGCAGCACGCCGAGTACCTCGACACCCTCACCGAGGCCGGCGACTGGAGCCCCTCCGACTACTCGATCCAGCTCACGCGCCGACCGCGCGGCCTGCCGCTGTGGTTCTCGCTCGCCACCTACGGCGCCGGCGCCTACCGCGAGGCCGTCACCGCCTCGATCGCGCTCGCGCGCCGCATCGCCGACGAGATCGCGCAGCGGCCGGGCCTGCGCCTCGTGCGCGAGCCGCAGCTCTCCGTCGTGGTGTTCGAGCGCGACGGCTGGCAGCGCGAGGACTACGACCGGTGGTCGGACCGGCTGCTCGCGGAGCAGCGCGCCTTCGTGGTGCCCAGTTCGCACGCCGGGCGCCCCAACACCCGCTTCGCGATCGTCAACCCGCTCACCACCTTCGAGCAGCTCGCCGGGATCCTCGACACGATGGAGTAGAGGCCCCGGGGCCGCCGCCGGCACCCGGCCCGTGGCCGAGCGGTCGCACCGGGAGCTCCTGTCCTCCGCGCGCAGCGTGCGCGGCACGGCGAGTCCGGCGAGTCCGGTCGCAGGACCCGCACCGCTGCGGCCTCCACGACCGTGCGGAGGACCGGGCTTCCGGCCACTGGACTCCGGGCGCTCGAGGGGTTCGAATCCTGCGCTTGACCTTGACGCAACGTCAACTCCTACCGTGGAATGGTCCACCGGGAGCGCCGAGAATCGGGAGAGGAGGCCGACGTGGAGTACTCGATCCAGGAGATCGCCAGGGCGGCGGGGGTGACCTCGCGCACCCTGCGGCACTACGACGGCATCGGCCTCGTGACTCCGAGCCGCGTCGGCGACAACGGCTACCGCTACTACGACGACCGCTCGCTCGTGCGGCTGCAGCGCGTGCTGCTGCTGCGCGAACTGGGACTCGGGCTCGACGCGATCGGGCAGGTGCTCGCCGCGCAGGATGCGCAGGCGGCCGGCACGGCGGGAGATCCCGCCGCGGCGGAGGCGCGGATCCTGACCGCCCATCTGGACCTGCTGCGGCAGGAGCGGGGGCGGATCGAGATGCAGATCGGCTCGGTCGAGCGCACGATCGCGGCGCTGCGCCGCGCGCACTCCGGTGGGACATCGCACACCGCTGAAGGAGAGGATCTCATGTCGGAGAAGATGTTCGAGGGTTTCGACCACACGCGATATCGCGAGGAGGTCGAGCAGCGCTGGGGCGCCGATGCGTACGCGAAGAGCGATCGCTGGTGGCGCGGCCTCGGCGAGGAGGGGCAGGCCGAGTGGCGGAGCCGAATGGAGCGACTGGGGCTCGACTGGATCGAGGCCGCCCGGCGCGGCGTCGATCCGGAGTCGCCCGAGGCGCAGGGTCTCGCCCGCCGTCACGTCGAGTGGTTGCGGGGGATCCCAGGAACTCCGGCGTGGGAGGAAACGCGGAGCGTTTCCTCGCCGGAGTTCGTGCGGCCACTGCCGCAGCCGGCGTGGGAGGAAACGCGGAGCGTTTCCTCGCCGGAGTTCGTGCGGCCACTGCCGCAGCCGGCGGCCGAGGGCGGCGACCTGGCGGGCTACGTGCGCGGCCTCGCCGAGATGTACGTGGCCGACGAGCGCTTCGCCGCGAACTACGGCGGCGTCGAGGGTGCGACCTTCGTGCGCGACGCGCTGGTCGCCTACGTGGAGCGGGAGCTCGGCGCGTAGCGCGGTTCTCGTTCGCGGACCGGGCCACCGCGTCCCGACGAGCGCGCGTCAGTAGATGCTGCCTCACCTCCGGTTTGGCGACATCTACTGACGCGCGGAGCAGCCAGCAGCCAGCAGCCAGCAGCCAGCAGCCCTGCAAGCCTGCAGAGCGGGTATCTGGTGTGCGGCGGAGCAGGGGTCCGGGGCGCGGAGCCCCGGAAGGGTGCGGGCCTAGAGGCGCGCCCGCTCCTCGGCGGCTTCGCGCTCGTCGGCGGCCTCGCGCACCTGGTCGATGCGCTGCTGCTGCTCGGGGGTGCGGGTGAGCGGGGGCACGACCTCGTGCTGGTCGTTGACGATGACCACGTCGTGATCCACGTGGTCCACCATCGCGTGCACGGCGTCGATGAAGTCGCGACGGCGGATCGCATCGAGCACGCGGGCGTGATCCCGCTCCATCTCGGCGCCGGTCGCGACGTTGGCGAGCCGACCCCGGTGCTCCGGCGTGCGCAGCTGGTCGTTGATGCCCGCGTAGAGCGAGGCGAGCAGCCGGTTCTTGGCCGAGTCGAAGACGAGCCGGTGGAACTTGCTGTCGAAGGCGTTGTCGTCGCTGCCCGAGGCGAGTCCGAGCACGGGGCAGCGGGTGCAGCCGACCTCTTCGGCCGCCGCCCGTTCGAGCGCCGCGATGTCCTCCTCGGTGCGGTGGATCGACGCCTGCTGCGCGGCCTCGATCTCGAGGGCGCGGCGATAGCTGAGGATCTCCTCGAGCGTGAAGTCGGCGAGGAACTCGTTGAGCAGCGTGCTGGTGGGCGCCGCGGAGCGCACGAACGTGCCCCGGCCGGGGAGCGTCTCGAGCATGCCGATGCTGGCGAGCGAGCGCACGGCCTCGCGCACGGTGGAACGGCCCACGCCGGTCTGCTCGGCGAGTTCGGGCTCGATCGGGATCCGGCTGCCCACGGGCCACTCGCCGGTGGTGATCTTGCGGCGCAGGTACGCGAGCGTCGCGCGAGCGCGCTCGGATCCTGTCGTCATTGCCATGCTCACTCCGCTTCGGTTCGAGGCGCCTTCGTCTGCTGCTTCCGAGTATACCGGCCGGGGGTGACATGCCCCTGGAGACCCGGAGGAGCGGGCCCTATGCTGGGGCTGAGCTCGCGCGAGGCGCGGGTTCCAGAGGATCGAGACATCGAGGGAGAGCAATGACGCAGCCGAGCCGAGGCCCGATCAATCCGTACGCGGGAATGCGCGAGGTGCCGGGTTTCACCCTGAGCAGCACCGACATCGAGGACGGCGAACCGCTGCCCGCCGAACTGTACGCCGAGTATGCCGGCGGCTCGAATCGCTCGCCGCAGCTGAGCTGGTCGGGCTTTCCCGAGGGCACCCGGAGCTTCGCGGTGACGTGCTTCGACCCCGACGCGCCGACGGGGTCGGGGTTCTGGCACTGGGCCGTCGCGAACATCCCCGGGGACGTGACCGAGCTGCACGCCGGCGCGGGCGCGCTCGGCAGCTCGCTGCTGCCCGAGGGGGCCGTCACGATGCCCAACGAGAAGCGCGAGCCCGCCTTCACCGGTGCGGCTCCGCCCGAGGGCACGGGCGTGCACCACTACTGGTTCGTGGTGCACGCGCTCGACGCCGAGCGCATCGACGTCGATCCCGAGGCGACGCCCGCCGTCATGGGCTTCATGATGCGCGACTCGGTGCTCGCCCGCGCGGTCATCGTGGCCACCGGAGAGTACGGGGGCGCGGCCTGAGCGGCCTGAGCGGAGCGACGGCCCGGGGCGCGGCCTGACGGGCGAAACCGAGCCCGGTGCTCGACACCGAGCCGTTCAGCGCGAACAACCCCTGCGGGCTCGGAGAATCGGCTCGGACTCGGCCGCGGTCGGTGCCCGGTGCGAGGGCAGGCGCGGGGCCGAGGGCGAGGCGGGGAGGCCGACCGCGCCTCACGCCCCGTGCGACTCGAGCCGGAACGCCGCGGGCGGCTCGGCCGTGCCGAGCGTCGCGTCGGCGAGCACCCGGCCGATGGCGGGCACGAACTTGAAGCCCTGGCCCGAGAAGCCGGCCCCGACGGTGACGCGGCCGCGCGTGTCGAGCACGAAGCGCTCGGAGGGCGTCAGCGTGTAGGTGCAGCTCACCTCGACCGCGGAGTCGGGGTCGAGGCCCGGGAACCAGTGCGCCACGTGCTCGCGCAGCTGCGCGCGGGCCTCGTCGGGGGCGCGGAAGCGCCGGCGATCCGGATCCACCTCGTCGCCCGTCGCGTGGAACCCCACCTTGACGCCCTCGCCGGGCGTGAGCATGCCGTAGACGTTGCCGCGGTAGCCGGTGAGCCGCTCGTCCGGCTGGAAGTGGTTGAACGACGGCCACTCGGCCGACGCGAACTCCGGGCGCGCGGCGAAGTGCGCGGGGTGCTCCTCGGTGACGCGGAGCGGGGGCAGTTCCACGAGGCCGTCGAGCAGCGGCGCGCTCCAGGCGCCCGCCGTCACCACGACGCCCTCCGCCTCGGCCGATGCGCGCTCGCCGTCGGTCGCCTCGAAGGTGACGACCACACGATCCGCGCCCGGATCGATGCCGAGCACCCGGTGCCCGTAGCGCAGCTCCGCTCCGCGCTCCCGCGAGAGCGCGTCGAGCACCTCGAGCGCCTCGGCCGCGTGGATCCGCCCCGCGTCGCGGTTCACGAGCACCTCGCCCTCGAAGCGCATCCCGGGCCACCGCGCCGCGGCGGCCTCGGGCGTGATCAGCTCCACCGCCGCCCCGCGTGCCACCAGGGAATCGTGAGCGGCGCGCACCCGCTCGGGATCGCCGTGGGTGACCAGCCCGCTCAGCGTGAGCAGCCGCCGGCCCGAATCGGTCTCGAGCTCGCGCCACAGCCGCAGCGCCTCGTCGTAGAGGTCGAGGTAGTGATCCTCGGCGTAGGCGTTGTTCATGTTGCGGGTGGCGCCGTGCGAGGCGCCGCGGTCGTGGCCGGGGCTGAAGCGCTCGAGCATGAGCACGCGCAGGCCGCGGCTCGCGAGCTGCCACGTGGTCGCGAGCCCCATGGCGCCGCCGCCGACGACGATCCGATCGAACTGCTCCGTCATGCTTCCTCCGTTCGTGCGCGTACTGGTGCGCGATGCGTCGCCGGCTCGGGCGACACCCCGATCGTACGGTCCGATCGCGCGCCGCACGTTGGACAGATGTCTCATCCGGATGCGACACTCGACTCGTTCGGTGGCGGCGGGCGCCGGAGCGAGAGGAGTCGCATGAGGAGCGTGCAGCAGCTGATCGATCGCCTCGGTCGCCGGCTGGATCGCTCCGTCGCGCTCGACGACCCGGCGTTCGCGATCATCGCCTCCACCGCTCGGATGGGGCGGATCGACGACGCGCGCGTGGCGTCGGTGCTGGATCGCCGCACGCTGCCCGAGGTCGAGAGCTGGTTGCGCTCGCTGCGCCTGGACGCGGAGGCGGGGTGGCGGCGGGTGCCCGGGCACCCCGAGTACGCGACCCTCGACCGCGTGTGCTTCCCGATCCGGTCGGGCGGGCGTCTGCTGGGCTATCTCTGGGTGATCGACGAGCCGCGGCTCGGCGAGGCCCGGATCGCGGAGATCGGGTCGGCCTGCCGCGAGATCGCGGCGCAGCTCGAGTGGCAGGGGGCGCCCGTGCGCGCCGAGCTCGGCGAGGGGGCGCGGCTCGCGCTCGCCTACACGGTCGACGGCGAGGGCTCGGCTCTCGACGAGGCCCGGGCGGGCGGACTGCTGCGGGCGGGCGACGAGGTCGTCGTGCTGCGGGCGCTGCTCGGCGACGGGAGGCGCCGCGCGACCCCGGCGCGACTGCGCACCGTGCTCGCGGATGCGCTGGAGGCGCTGGGTGCGGACCGCATGATCGCCGCGCCGCACGACGGCGGGGCGGTGCTCGTCTGCGCCCCCGGCGACGCATCGGAGGCGATCGCCGCGCTCGGGCGGAGCGCCGAGCGGCGGGGCATCGGCGTGCGCGGCGTCGGCGAGGCGCGCGGGCCGGCCTCGGCGAGCGGCGCCGAGCTCCTCGCGCGGGCCGGCTTCGCGGCGGAGCTCGCCGCCGAGTCCGCCGCGCGATCCGAGCCCGGATCCCCCGCCTCCCGCGATCCCGCGCCGTCTTCCCGTGCCTCACGCGCCTCCCGCGCCTGGGAGGCGCTCGGGGCGTGGACGCTGCTGCGCGATACCCCACCCGAGGCGATCGCCGAGCTCAGCCCGGGCGCGGCGGAGCTGCTGGCGCGCGGGCGCACCGATCTCGCCGAGACCTGGCTCGTCTATCTCGATGAGAACCGGGACGCGCCGCGCAGCTGCGCCCGGCTGCACATCGGACGCGCCACGCTGTACCACCGGCTGCAGCGCATCCGCGAGTGCGTGGGCGAGGAGGCGTTCTCGGACGGCTGGAGCACCACCTCCGCGCACCTCGCGCTGCGGCTCTGGGCCCGCGTCGGCGGGGTCGGGGGAGCGGGCCGAGCCGGTGGTGGCGACGGAGCCGGTGGGGGCGCGCGCTCCGGTTCATGACCGGTTCCGATGCGTGATCGAGCCGCCGTGGGCCCGCCCCGCCCGCGGCCCCGGTGAACCCGCTCCATCGGCCAACCGGTTCCTGCGGCGAGCGGGATCAGCCTGCGAGCGGCAGGCCGGTCGCCTGAGCGGCCTGCTCGAGCGAGCCGAGGTTGGTGAGGTTGGTGAACCCGGCCTGCTCCATGAGCGCGATCGCCTGCCCGGAGCGGTTGCCCGAGCGGCAGTAGACGAGGTATTCGGCGTCGGGATCGAGATTCGGGATCGCCGCGGCGACGTCGCCGCCGGTGAAGTCGAGCAGCTGCGCGCCCTCGAGATGGCCCGACGCGTACTCCTCGGCGGTGCGCACGTCGAGCAGGATCGTCTCGTCGCCGACGTTCACGGTGCTCGTGCGCTCCGCCGAGCCCGGTGCTGCCGAGCAGGCCGCCAGACCGAGGAGCAGGGTGACGGCGGAGAGGGAGAGGGAGAGGGTGCGGCGCATGATCGCGCTCCTTTCGGGTGTGTCGTGTCGCGGACGATCCGGGGCGGGGATCATCCGGCGCTGCGGGGTGTCGTACGGGGTGCTGCCGGGCGCGGTGCCGGGCCGCCGTGTGCCGCTGCGTGCGGCATTTCCGCGTGCGGTGCCGTGCTCCGAGGCTCGTCGCCCGCGATCCCGCAGCTGCCGCCCGCGCAGTACCGGGGCGGCCGCCCGCCGAAGCGGGACTGCAGCGCGCAGCCGACGCAGATGCCGAACGCGGTCTCGAGGAACAGCAGCAGGAGGCAGAGGCCGCAGAGTGCGAGCGTCAGCTGGAACGGGGCGGCGAAGAGGCCCATGCTCGCGCAGGCGGCGAGGGCGAGACCGAAGCCGAGCCACCAGGCGAACTCCTTCTGCGGGGCGCCGACCCACTCGGGTGGCTGCCGCCGGACGGCGAGGCGGCCGAGGAACAGGGTCGGGGACCAGCGGTCGCCCGCCGTGACGCGCAGCAGCATGTCGATCATGAAGTACATGCCGAAGGGCTGCAGCGGCCGTGTCGTGCCGGTGAAGACCGCCGTCGCGAAGGCCGCTCCTCCGAGCAGCAGCAGAATGCGGGCTGCCGCCCGGACGGCGCGCTCGTCGATGACGGGGATCGTGTAGCCCGGGACGACACGGCCGATGCGGGGGATCGGCGTCCCGCCTGTTTCAGACGGCGACGGGCTCATTGCCGGGGATCGCCGACCAGGCCGCGTAGCTACCGTCGAGCTCGGCGATGTCGTAGCCGGCCCGGCGGAGTGCGCTGGCGGTGACGCTGTTCCGCACACCGCTCTGGCAGTAGGTCACGATCGTGCCGGCTCCGGGGTCGGGGAGTGCGTCGAGGTTCCAGAGCACCCGTCCGCCGGAGAGCTGCGCGGCGCCCGGCAGATGTCCCTCGGCGTATTCGGTGCGGTTGCGCACGTCGAGCAGCATGACCTTCTCGAAGTCTTCGACTTCTTCAGGCTGCACCAGCTTCGGCGCGATGAGCTCCAACCCGTCGAGCGAGGTGATGAAGCCGTGCACCGTGTCGATACCGACGCGCACCAGGTGATCGCGCATCTCCTGCGCCTCTTCGGCTGAACCGGCGAGGAGTACGAGCGGGCGCTGCTCGATCTTGGGATCGTAGACCCAGGCACCGTAGCTGGCGGCTTTCGCAATGCCGGGGATGTTCAGGGAACGCTCCACGGTGCCCTCGTGCACGAGGGAGTTGGCCCGGGTGTCGACGAAGATCACACTGTCCGCGGCGAGTGCGGCGTGGAGGTCGACGGTGGTGTATTCGACGAGCTCGGAGGCCTCGCCGATCACGGCGGGCCCGATCTTGTTCTCCAGCTTCATGCGGCCGAAGTAGGCGTGCGCGTCGGGCTGCCCGCTGAGAAGCTCGTCGACGAAGCCCTGCTCGTCGTTGTTCCGGAGGTACTCGGCCCACCAGGAGAAGTTGCGCTCGTAGCCGACGGTCGACGCGGGGATCGCGCCGAGCGCTTTGCCGCACGCCGAGCCGGAGCCGTGTGCGGGGAGCACCTGCACGTAGTCGGGCAGGGTGAGGAAGCGGTCGCGCAGGCTCGCGAAGAGATCCTTGGCCCCCTGGAAGCGGGTGTCGATGAAACCAGCCGCCTCGTCGAGCAGGTCGGGTCGGCCCAGGTCGCCGACGAACACGAAGTCGCCGGTGAGCATGAAGCCGGGCTCGCTCGACTGCGCTCCGTCGGTGACCAGGAACGACAGGTGCTCGGGGGTATGGCCGGGGGTGTGCACCGCCTCGACGGTGATGTTGCCGAGCTGGATGCGGTGGCCGTGCTTCATGCGCACGGCGCCGTCGAAGTCGGCGCCGTACGTCCAGTCGGGGCCGCCCTCGTCGGAGACGTACATCTGCGCGCCGGTCCTCGCCGCGAGTTCGCGCGTGCCGGAGAGGTAGTCGGCGTGGATGTGGGTCTCGGTGACGGCGACGATCCTCATGGCGTGCTTCTCGGCGAGTGCGAGGTAGACGCCGAGATCGCGGCGCGGATCGACGACGATCGCTTCTCCTTTCGCCTGACAGCCGATGAAGTAGCTCGCCTGGGCGAGGTCCTCGTCGTAGATGCGTTCGAGCAGCATGGTCGGTTCCTTTTTCGTCTGGGGCGGGTGCGCCCGGTCAGGGGCAGGTGCAGCGTTCGGCTTCGGGTACGCCGTAGAGGGCATCCTCGATGTGCTGACCGCAGCCGGCCCAGGTGGGCTTGCCGCAGGCGGGGCAGGTGATTCGTGCGCACATGATGAGGGTCCTTTCTGATGTGCTGGATCGGGGTTGTGGTCAGGAGGCGGGCTGCGTCTCGCGCTCGGCGATCTGCCGGCGCACGTCGTCCATGTCGAGGTCACGTGCGCCCTGGATGAGCTGCGCGAGCTGCGGCTCGGTGAGCGCTCCGGCCTGGGCGTAGACCGCGATCCCGTCGCGGAACACCATGAGGGTCGGGATCGAGGTGATGCGGAACTCGGCGGCGAGCTGCTGCTCTGCTTCGGTGTCGACCTTGCCGAACGCGATGTCCGGGTGCTGTTCCGAAGCCCGCTCGAACGTGGGCGCGAAGGCCCGGCAGGGTCCGCACCACGCCGCCCAGAAATCGACGAACACGATGCCTGCACCGTTCACGGTGCTATCGAAGGTGCCCGTTGTCAGATTCTTCGTCGCCATGACCTGCTCCTCCCCTTTCCGTCTCGGTTCAACGGCCGAACAGGCGTGAGAAGAACCCGCCCCGGTTCGCCTTGGCGGCATCGATCTGCGCCTGACTGTGTTTGCCGTTGCACCATTCAGAGGCGGGCACGCTCATCTTGACCATCGCCACGTGCTGGCCGCAGCCGGCCCAGGTGGTCTTGCCGCAGGTGCGGCACCTCGTCGCTCGGCACATCGGCCCGTCCTCTCTCTCGCTGATCAAAATACCCAGGGGGGTATTTTTCCTTCCAGAACTATACCCATGGGGGTATCCTGTCTGTCAAGCCCAGTCCGTTCACACGCAGAAAGCAGGCCCAGGCCATGGCGCACGCGACAGCAACCGGCACCCGCCCGACCCCGCACGACGAAGAGGCCAAGCGCAAGGTCGTGAATCGGCTGCGCCGCGCGCACGGACAGCTCGCGGCCGTGATCGGCGCGGTCGAGCAGGATGCGCACTGCCGGGAGGTGGTGCAGCAGCTCGCGGCGGTCTCGAAGGCGCTCGATCGCGCGGGGTTCCTCGTGATCTCCAGCGCGCTCAAGGAGTGCCTGACCGATCCGGAGGGAGAGTCGACCCCCGATCAGGACGAACTCGAGAAGCTCTTCCTCTCCCTCGCGTAGCGGCGCCCGGTCCTCCCGTCATGCTGCGCGCGGGATGGGGAGTGCGCGTTCCCCCCGCGCCCGTCTGACGCCCCGCGCCCGCCCGACGCCGCGACCGCGGCGGACAGCCGCCCGCTCAGGAGCGCCTGCGGGGCTCCGCCTCTTCCGGCACGGCGGCCTGCACCAGCGGCAGCGTGCGGTTCTTGAAGTGGCTCTCGAGGGAGAGCCGGGTGGAGACCCGCGCCACGCCCTCCGTGTTCGACATGAGGTCGAGCACGCGCTGGAGGTCGTTCGTGGAGCGGGTGACGATGGTCGCCATCATGTCGGCGTCGCCCGTGATGGTGTGGAGCTCGAGGAGTTCCGGGATCCTGGTCAGGCCTTCGGCCACCCGCTGATGGCCGATGGACTGCCGGATCTGGATGGTGCAGAAGGTGCGCAGCGGGTATCCGAGTGCGGCGGGATCGATGCTCGGCGCCTCGGACGCGATGATGCCCGTGCGCCGCAGCCGGTCGAGCCGGCCCTGCGCGGTGGCCCGTGCGACGCCGAGGCGCCTCGCGCACTCGACCACCGAGATACCCGCGTGATCGCTGATCAGCGTGATCAGCCGTGCGTCCAATTGATCGATGCTCATACGTCCTCCTCGACACCGGCACTCTACGGCAGGACCCGTCGATCCGTGCCCGTCATGCTGCGCGGAAGTCGCGGGATCCGCGGTGCGGATCCCGCGGCCGGTGCTCCGCGCGGGAGGACGGGATCGGCTCACTCGCGAAAACATCTAGTCAATATGTACCGATATTTCGCGAAGAAGCTATACGAACTGAACACGTTGCCGTATGAAAAGTGTACCGATTGCGAGAGCGATCCGTTGCTCTCTAGAGTGGCGCCGTCAGAACCCAGACTGGAAGGTGAGTGTCGATGACGCCGCACACGCAGCACGCAACGGATGCCCCCCGAGTCGCCCGGGCATTCCGCCCCGGGCTCGAGCAGATCGCCGCCTACCGGGCCGGCAAGCCCGCACCGGTCGGCCCCGACGGGCGCAGCGTCAAGCTGTCCTCCAACGAGAACCCGTACCCGCCGCTGCCCGCGGTGGAGCGACGCCTGGCCGAGATCCTGCCCACGTCGATCGCCCGGTATCCGAGCATCGCGGCGGCCGAGGTGACGGGGGCGCTCGCCGATCGCTTCGGCGTCTCGCCCGACAACCTCGTGCTGGGCGCGGGCTCCGTCGAGGTCGCCGCGCAGCTGATCCACGCCCTCACGGCGCCGGGCGACGAGGTCATGTACGCCTGGCGATCCTTCGAGGCGTACCCGATCCTCACGCGCGTCGCCGGCGCGGTGCCGGTGGAGGTGCCGCTCGATCCGACCGCGCGCCACGACCTGCCCGCCATGGCCGCGGCGATCACCGACCGCACGCGCCTCGTCTTCGTGTGCAACCCCAACAATCCCACGGGCACCGTCGTGGGGGAGGCGGAACTCGAGGCCTTCATGGCCGCGGTGCCCGAGCACGTGCTCGTGGTCATCGACGAGGCGTACGTGCACTTCGACCGGGATCCGGGATCGCCGAGCGGCATCGACTTCTTCCGCCGGTACCCCAACGTGGCCGTGCTGCACACCTTCTCGAAGGCCTACGGCCTGGCCGGGCTGCGCATCGGCTACGCGATCGCGTCGCGCGACGTCGCCGAGGCGCTGCGCAAGGTCGCGATCCCGTTCGCGGTGTCGCGCCTGGCCCAGGAGGCCGCGCTCGCCTCGCTCGAGGCCGAGGCCGAGCTGGAGGCGCGGATCGAGGAGATGATCCGCGAGCGGGCGCGCCTGGTCGAAGGGCTGAGCGCCGCTGGAATCGACTTCGCGCCGTCGCAGGCGAACTTCGTGTGGCTGACCGCCGGTGCGAAGAGCGAGGAGATCGCCGAGGCGTTCGAGGCGCGGGGGATCTCCGTGCGCTGCTTCGCGGGCGAGGGGGTGCGCGTCTCGATCGGCACCCCCGAGGAGAACGACGCGGTGCTCGCCGCGATCTCGGATCTCGGCTGAGCGATCCCGCCTCCGGCGGCGCGCCCCTTGCGCCCCGCGCCGCCTGACATGCGGCGCGAGCGGCGAGTCTCGGTATGACGGGGTTCCGTGCGCGCTGGATCCTGCGACTCGTTCCTCGCGCAGGATGACGGGGGCGCGGTCTCGCGCCGCGTCGACAGGGGTGCGGCTTCGCGCACGGCGAGAGGGGGTGCGGCTTCGCGCAGGATGACGGGGCGCGGGGCGCACGGCGACGGGGTGCCGCCTCGTGCCGCGTCGCCGCGCGGGGGCGAGCGCGACTATGCAGAATGTATAGCTTCTTGCCGGAAACACCGTTCTAGATGTCTCATGTGTCTAGAAAATCAGTGGCAGGTTTACTATGGAGACGCCCCTGATTAATATCGGGCACCGGACGGCGCTGTCCCCCGGCGCCGCGAGTTCCATCATCTTCCTCGGCGCATTCCCGCCCGAGGCACCACCACACTCGAGTGAGGAAAACCCATGGCAGTCACCAGCATCCGCGGCAAGGCGCTCGCCTTCGTCGGCCTGGCCGCAACCGCTGCGCTCGCACTGAGCGCCTGCTCCTCGAACGGCAGCGACGCCGGTTCGGACTCCGACACCGTCGCGGTCGGCATCAGCCAGTTCGTGCAGGCGCCGCCGCTCGACGCGGCCGTCGCGGGCTTCAAGCAGGCCTTCGCCGACGCCGGCTACGTCGAGGGCGAGACCGTCGAGTTCACCGAGCAGAACGCCAATGGCGAGGTGCCCACCGCGACCACCATCGCGCAGACCTTCGCGGGCGACGACCTCGACCTCGTGCTCGCCGTCGCCACCCCCTCGGCCCAGGCCGCCATGCAGAACATCGCCGACATCCCGGTGCTCTTCACCGCCGTCACCGATCCGGTGGCCGCCGACATCGTGGAGTCGAACGAGGCGCCGGGCAGCAACGTCACCGGCACGAGCGACATGAACCCCGTCGCCGACCAGATCGCGCTCATCAAGGAGATCGATCCCGACGCGAAGAAGGTGGGCGTCGTCTACAGCTCGGGCGAGGTGAACTCCGAGGTGCAGGTGGAGCTGGCGCGCGAGGCCGTAGCCGCCGAGGGCATGGAGATCGTCGAGCAGACCGTCACCAACGCGGGCGAGCTGAAGCAGGCCACCGAGGCGCTCGGCGACGTCGACGCGATCTACACCCCCGGCGACAACCTGGTGATCTCGGGCCTCGGCTCGATCATCTCCGTCGCCGAGGAGCGGGGCATCCTCGTGGTCGGCGCCGACGCCCAGCACGTCGAGGGCGGCGCCGTCGCCACGCTCGGCATCGACTACGAGAAGCTCGGCTACCAGACCGGCGAGATGGCCGTGCGCGTGCTCGAGGGCGCCGATCCCGCGACCATGGCAGTCGAGACCCAGAGCGAGTTCGAGCTGACCGTCAACCCGGCCGCCGCCGAGCGCCTCGGCTTCGAGCTGCCGCAGGACCTGCTCGACCGCGCCGCGAACGTGATCGAGTAAGCCATGATCGGAGCTCTCGAACTCGGACTCCTCTACGGGGTCATGGCGCTGGGCGTGTATCTCACCTTCCGCGTGCTCAACTTCCCCGACCTCACGGTCGACGGCAGCCTGACGACGGGCGCCGCGGTGGCCGCCGCGCTCATCACCGCGGGGCAGAACCCGCTGGTGGCCACCCTCGCGGGCACGGGCGCCGGCGTGGTCGCCGGCATCGTGACCGGCCTGCTCCACACCAAGGGCAAGATCGACGGCCTGCTCGCGGGCATCCTCACCATGATCGCGCTGTGGTCGATCAACCTGAGGATCATGGGCAAGGCGAACACGCCGCTCCTGCGGGAGGAAACGCTCATGACCCCGCTGCGCGACGCCGGCTGGATCGGCAAGACGTGGATCGCGGTGCTCATCTTCGCCGTGCTGGTCTTCGCGCTGAAGCTGGTCGTCGACTGGTTCCTCTCGACCGACCTGGGTCTCGCGATCCAGGCCACGGGCAACAACGAGCAGATGATCCGCAGCTTCGGCGTCAACACCGACGGCATGAAGATCCTCACCCTCGCGATCTCGAACGGCCTCGTCGCCCTCGCCGGCGCCCTCGTGGCGCAGTACCAGGGCTTCGCCGACATCAGCATGGGCATCGGCGTGATCCTCATCGGCCTCGCCTCGGTCATCCTCGGCCAGGCGGTGCTCGGCCAGCGCAACATCTTCATGGCCAGCCTCGCGGTGATCGTGGGCTCGATCCTCTACCGCCTGATCATCTTCTTCGCCCTCTCGGTGGGTCTCAACCCGAACGACATGCGCGCGATCACGGCGATCCTCGTGGTGCTCGCCCTGCTGCTGCCGCGCTGGGGTTTCCTGAAGAAGATCCCGTCGCTGCGGGATCGCGGCAACCGCAGACCCAAGGACCCGGAACCCGATGCGGTCGCCTCGGCGACCACCGGCGTCACCGTTCCGGCGGCGGAGAGGTAGGACACCATGCTGAACATCGAACGCATCTCCAAGACCTTCTTCGCGGGCACCATCAACGAGCGCAAGGCGCTGGTCGACCTGAGCCTCAAGCTCGACGAGGGCGACTTCGTCACCGTGATCGGCTCGAACGGCGCGGGCAAGTCCACGCTGCTCAACACCGTCGCGGGCCGCTACACCGTCGACACGGGATCCCTGTCGATCGACGGCAAGCAGGTGGCGAAGCTCAAGGAGTACCAGCGGGCCCGCTACGTGGGCCGCGTCTTCCAGGATCCGATGGCGGGCACCGCGCCCGACCTCACGATCGAGCAGAACCTCTCGCTCGCGCTGCAGCGCGGCAAGGCGCGCGGCCTGGGCCTCGGCGTGACGAAGTCGCGTCGCGCGCGCTTCGTCGAGGAGCTCAAGTCGCTCGAGCTGGGCCTCGAGAACCGGCTCACCGCGAAGGTGGGCCTGCTCTCGGGCGGTCAGCGCCAGGCGCTGTCGCTGCTGATGGCCGGCTTCACGCAGCCGCGCATCCTCCTGCTCGACGAGCACACCGCGGCGCTCGATCCGCAGCGCGCCGCGCTCGTGACCGACCTTACCGAGCGGATCGTCTCCTCGGGCGGTCTGACCACGCTCATGGTGACGCACAACATGGAGCAGGCGCTGAAGCTGGGCAACCGCCTCATCATGATGCACGAGGGCCGCATCGTGTTCCAGGCCGATGCCGAGCAGAAGCAGAAGCTGACGGTGCCGCTGCTGCTCGCGGAGTTCGCGAAGATCAAGGGCGCGAGCTTCGACGACCGCGCGCTGCTGGCGTAGGGGCCGCCCGTCGGGGCGGCGGGGATCCTTCGGGGTCCCCGCCGCCCTTTTGCGTGCGCACGCGGGTGCAGCGGCGCGCATCCCCGACATTGTCGGCCGCGCGGCATACAGTGGGGCACATGGCTGCAGAAACCTTGGGCCCGGGGGCGCTGTGGAGCGTCGTCGCCGACCGCGCCGAAACACGCGTCGCCGAGTGGATCGCCGCGCTGCGCGAGCGGCCCGAGACCTCCGAATCGGCGGGCCGCGAGTTGCTCGGCCGAGGCGATCCGGAGACCTTCGAATTCACGCGGCGCCTGCTCGAGCTGGTCGCCGGAACCGAGGACGCCGTCGCGTCGGCGGCCGGCCTGCACGAGATGGCGCAGGACGTGCCGCGCTCGCTGCCGACCAGGGATCGCCTGGCGGTGCGGGCGGGCGGGGTCGCATCGCTCGGGCTGCCGTGGGCGGTGATGCCCGTTGCGCGGCGCTGGCTGCGCGACCGCGTGTCGAAGCTCGTGCTCGCCACCAGGCTGCCCGCCGGACCCGCCTCGCCGGGCCGCCTCAGCCGCCTCACCGAGACGCTGCGCCGCCACGGCGAGGCGGGCTTCGTGCCGGTGACCGTGCCGCTGGGGGAGACCGTGCACGGGCCCGCAGGCGTCGAGGCCGAGATCGCGCGCCTGGTGGCCCTCGCCGGGGTGCCGACGGTGACGCACCTCGTGGTCGATCCCGCGCGCCTCGCGCCCGGCGGCGGCGATTGGTCGGCCGAGGACGACGTGGCGCGGGCCGCGCGTGCGCTCCGTCCCGTGCTCGAGGCCGCCATCGAGCACGACACCACGGTGCACCTCGAGCCGCGCAGCGTGCGCTGGGCCCGACTGCTGCCCGACCTCGTGGTGCGGGCGCTCATCGACGCGGCCCTCGACCGCGCCAGGATCGGCGTGCGGCTGATGGCCGAGCTGCCCGAGTCGCGCGAGCACTACGACCGCCTGAGCCGCTGGGCGCAGCGGCGCGTGGCCGACGGCGGCGCGCCCGCCGAAGTGGTGATCGGCGTCGCCGGTGCGGCCGGGGCGGAGCGCATCGTGTCGCTGCAGAGCGGACTGGCCGTGTCGGTGCTCGAGGATCGGCGCGAGGTGCTCGCGCAGCTGCTGCGCCTCGTCGAACTCGCGCTGCACCCCGGACGGGCGGCGGTGCTGCGCCCCGTGATCGCGTCCGAGGATCTGCTGGTGCTCGGAGCCGTCGCCGCGCTGGCCGAGCATCTCGACGCGGGCGCGCTCTGCTCCGTGCAGCTGCGCACCGGCGTCGCCCCGGGTGTCGCCGAGACGATCTCGGGGCTCGTCTCCGAGGTGCGGATCGCCGTGCCGGTGATCGCTCCGAAGGAGTTCGCGGGCGCCGTCGACCTGCTCGTCGGGCTGGTGGCCGAGGCGGCCGATCCGCAGTCGCCGATGTCCCGGCTCGTGGCACTGGTCGAGGATCCGGACCTGGAGGCCGCCCCCGAGCTGCAGGCCGAGCTGCAGGTCTTCCGCACCGCGGTTGCGCTCGCCGCCGAGCCGGCGCCGGCCTCGCACCGCACGCAGCATCGGGCGAGGGAGTGGAATCCGAGCGAGCGCGACAGCGCGCTCTTCTACCGCGAGCCCGACGAACCGGCGCGACTCGAGACCGGCGGGCTCACCGCGGCCGTGCTCGGGCTGACGCGGGGTGCGACGGGCGAACTGACGCTCGAGGAGTTCGTGCCGCCGCGCGCCGTCCCGGTGGTGTCGCAGTCGGGGTTCGCCAACGAGCCCGAGACCGACGCCGGGGTCGCCGCCAACCGCGACTGGGCCAGGGAGCTCCTCGTCGAGGCCGCGGGGATCGCCGAGGAGCGGGACACCGCCAACGACACCGTGGCGCTGTCGGCGGCCGACCTCGATCCCGAGCACGCCACGCGCGAGGCGCACGAGGCCGCGCTGCGGTGGGCCGATCTGCCGCACGCCGCACGGGCGTCGCGGTTGCGCCGCGCCGCGCTCGGCGTCGTGGCCGCGCGCGATCGCCTGCTGCAGGTGCTCGCGGCCGACACTGGCGCTCCCGTGGCCGAGCTCGACGCCGAGATCGACGACATCGTCGACGCCGCGCGCTACTGCGGGCAGCTCGCCGAGGGGCTCGCGGCCGTGCGCGGCGCGAGCTTCGTGCCCCAGGGCCTCGTGCTGGTGGCGGCCGACGGCAGCACCCCGCTCTCGGTGCAGGCGGAGGCGGTGCTGGCGGCGCTCGGAGCCGGGAGCGGAGTGCTGTGGTCGGTGCCCCAGCGACTGCTGCGCTCGGCCTCCGCGCTGCTCGAGGAGTGGCAGGCGGGCGGACTCACGGCCGGGGCGGTGCACCTCGAGGCGGTGATCGTCGGCCGCACGCTCGCCGAGCTCGCGGCCAGCCCCGAGATCGACCGCGCCGTGGTGCTCGGTGATCGCGCGGCCGCGCGGGAGCTGGCGAGACGTCGCCCCGATCTGCGCGTCGAGGGGCGGTTCCACGCGCGCGGCTCGATCCTCGTCACCCCCGCGGCCGACCTCGATCAAGCGGTCGCCGACATCGTCGCTTCGGGGTTCCGTGCGGCGGGGTCCGATCCCCGCGCCGCGCACGTCGTGATCCTGCTGGGCAGCTCCGCGCGCTCGAGGCGCTTCCGCGAGGCGCTCGCCGACGCCGTGCGCGCGCTGCGCACGGGCGACACGGCCCGGCCGGGCGCGGCGGATCCGCTCTCCTTCGACCTCGGCCCCCTGCCCGCTCCGCCCGACGAGGCCGGCCTGCGGGCGCTCACCCGACTGGGGCGCGGTGAGGAGTGGCTCGTGGAGCCGCGGCGGCTCGACGACGAGGGTGTGCTGTGGAGCCCCGGGGTGCGCCTCGGCGTCGGCGCCGACTCGTCGTTCTGGGACGACGCGCGCGCGGTGCCCGTCATCGGCATCGCGCACGCGCACACCCTGGGCGAGGCGCTCGCGATGCAGAACGCGCCGGGCAGTGGCGCGGCCGCCGGGCTGCAGTCGAACGACGCCGACGAGATCCTCGCGTGGCTCGACGGGATCGAGGCAGCGGCGGTGTCGCTGAACCGACCCACCACCGGCGCGCGCATCGAGCGGCAGCCGGGCGGGGGATGGAACGACGCCTCGATGGGTCTGCCCGCGCTGAGCGGGGGCCCGAACCGGCTCGTGCCGCTCGGGTCCTGGGAGCTGCGCTCCGGCACCCGCAGCGACACCCTGAACCTGCGCGGTCTCGACCCCGAGGTGCAACTGCTCATCGAGGCGGCGCGCCCCGTGCTCCACTACGAGGACTTCGACGAGGTGCGCCGCGCCGCGCTCGCAGACGCGCTGGTCTGGCGCACCTCGTTCGGAGCCGTGCGCGACACGATCGGGCTCGGGATCGAGCGCAACGTGATCCGGTACCTGCCCGTCACCACGCAGCTGCGGCTCGCGCAGGGAGCCCGGGTCGTGGCGCTGGTGCGCGTGCTCGCGGCGGCACTGCTCGTGCGCGCCCCCGTGTCGGTGTCGACCGGGGAGGTGCTGCCCGCCGAACTGAGCGCCTTCCTCGAGCAGCTCGGGATCGAGGTATCGCTCGAACGCGACGACGACTGGGTGCAGCGGCTCGCGGTGTCCGGGCCGGTGGGCTCCGACGGGGTCGCCGCCGACCGGGTGCGGCTGATCGGCGGCGACGCGGTGCGCACCGCGGAGTGGATGGGCGGGCTGGACCGCGCCGCGCTCTGGGCCGAGCCGGTGACGATGGCGGGCCCGGTTGAGCTGCTCACGCTGCTGCGGGAGCAGTCGGTGTCGGCACGGGCGCACCGCCACGGCCTCGCGGTGCCGGTGCCCGGCCTCGACGAACTCGTCGAGTAGCTGCCGTTGGGCTCTCCCGCCGGGTGAGCCCGGCTCCGCTCGGCCCGCCCGCTCGGCCCGCTCAGCGAGGCTCGGCGTCAGCCGATCCGCATCGGCAGATGCGGGATCCCGTCCTCGAGGAACTCGTCGCCGCAGGCGACGAAGCCGAAGCGCCCGTACCAGGCCTCGAGGTGCGCCTGCGCGTGGATCAGGATCGGGTTCCCGTCGCACTGCGCGATGGCCGCGTCGAGCAGTGCGGCGGCCACACCCCGGCCCCGCCACGCGGGAGCGGTGACGACGCGTCCGATGCTGCGCAGGCCCGGCTCCTGGCGGCTCTCGTCGAGGATCCGCACGGTCCCGGCGACCGCACCGTCGGCGTCCTCCACCCAGAGCTGGCCGGTCGTGTCCTCGAGGTCGCGGCCGTCGAGGTCGAGATAGACGCAGTCCTGCTCCACGACGAAGACCTCCTGGCGCAGCTTCGCGATGCGGTAGAAGGTGCGCGTGGGGATGCCGTCGATGCCCTGCGCGGTGCGCAGCACGAGGCCGGTGGGGAGCTGAGCCATGCTCCGATTCTGTCACGGCGGTCGCCTGCAGATCAGCCGGCGCTGCACGCCGCGGCCGGGCTCGACCTGGTGGATGCGCGGTTTCTCCGGCTGCTCTCCGGCTGCTCCCCGGTTGCTCTTCTGTTATCGGCCCGGACCGATTTCCGTTCCGCCGCGCGAGACGGTAATGTGGTCTCTCGGTCGTGTTCGCATGACCGACGGCGGGTTACCCGAGCGGCCAAAGGGGGCTGACTGTAAATCAGCTGGCACTGCCTACGGGGGTTCGAATCCCTCACCCGCCACCGAGATAGAGGCCTCGGCTCACCTAGAAAACACTGGGGAGTCGGGGCCTTCATCGTTCCGCCTCCGGTGCGTCTGACAACATTTTGACAACACCCCGCGAAGCGATGGCTTGATCGAGACTCGCGGAAACGGCCTCAAGATCGTCGTCGAAGAGGTCGGCGTACACGTCGAGGGTCATAGCTGCGGAAGCATGGCCGAGCATTCTCTGAACGGCTTTCACGTTTGCCCCGGCGCTCACTGCGAGACTGGCGGCAGTGTGGCGCAGGTCGTGCAGCACCATACGCTCGACCTTCGCGGTGTTCAATGCCCGGTTCCACCATGAGCGCTCTTTCTCGGAGGCATGCACGCGGCGCTGATAGCCGCCGTACCCGTCATCGAACACGATTGCATCGGCGCGCTTGCCCTCGCAGCGAAGCTTGATGAGCTTGGCGACCTCGGCAGGAACCGGCACGCTGCGGGTTTCGTAGGTCTTGGGGGCACCCTCGTGAAACTCCTTGCCGATCTGGGAAACGGAGTGGGTCACATTGATACGTCGTTTCTTGAGGTCGATGTCGGAGAGCCGCAACGCCACCAACTCGCCCCAGCGCAGACCGCAGTAGCCGAGTGTGAGCACGAGCGCCTTATGATTCCCGGCAGAGTTCGCCACCGCCCATAGTTCCTCATGCGAGAGGTAGCGCCGAGCCTTCTTCGACTTCTTGCGGGGGAGCGTCACGTTACGAGCGACGTTCGTAGAGATGCGTCGGTCACGCACTGCAACGTCGAGAATTGCGGCGAGGATGCCATGGGCGCGAATGACCACGGTAGCGCTCTTGTCGATGCTCGATACCCACGCCTGCACCTCAGAGTGTCGGATGCTCGACACTGCTCGGTCGCCCCACTGCTTCTTGACGTAGTTGCGCCATGAAGCTTCGAGGGGTGCGTAGCTGGTCGGCTTCAAGACGCCTTTCTTGCCTTTAAGCCATTCAACTCCGAGGTCTTGAATCAGGGCACGGCCTTCGCCGTGGTTGATGTATTCGCCGCGCGTTTTCGTGACCTCGACCTCGGCCAGACGTAGTTCGGCATCGCGCTTGCGCTTGAAGCCGCGTTCGTTGGTCTGGCGATTGTCGGGGCGGCGGTATGAGATGCGGTAGCGCTTCTCGCCTCTCGCGGTCGTATAGGGGTAGATGCTTCCCATTGGCGTTTCTCTTACCGTCTCGCGTCGGCGGTTGAGGTTCGTTCGGAAGCCTCGACCCAGGCGATAACATCGGCCTCGCGGTACAGAACCGTCCGAGGTGTCGGCTTCAAGAACGTCGGCCCTGTACCCAGGTAGCGCAGCTTGGCCAGCAACTCGCGGCTAACGCCAGGGATCAACGCGGCGACATCGTCGGGTGTGAGGTAGTTCTGGCTCATGGTGTGCTCTCCTCTCGGGTGTGAGCGTGGTTCTGCGCGGTGACGCGCGTAGTTATGTCGGCTTTGAGGGCTTCGAGTTCGTCGTGCGTCATGAGGCCGAGCAAGATGCGCACCAGTGCTTCGTCAGTCGTGCTCATCGGTGCTCCCTGCTTGCATGACGTGTTCGCGGTACTGCTGGTAATCGACGGCATCGAAGCGAATGACTCGAGGGAACTCGCCGGGGCACTCCACGTAGGCGTAGCCGGGCGCGAAGCCTCGGATGCGTTCGACCGTCTCCGGGTCGGCATCGGGGTGCAACATGGTGACCGCATCGCGGTTGTCCAGACGGCAACTGATTCTCGTACCCAGATTGGAGCGCTCAGAGCCACCGATGATCGAGGCATCGAAGCGTTGCGCAATAAGAACGACCCGCATGCCTGCCTTTGCGCCTTCTTGAATGAGCCTCTGCACTGCGTTCTTGACGCGGGGCAGGCGGCGCTCTTTTGGGCTGAGCGCGGCATCTGTGGTGCTGGCCGCAGCAATGAGGCCGGGGTACTCTTCGAGCACGAAGATCAGGGGTGCAAAGTCTTCGGGTTTGGTCTTGTCGCGCCCGGCCTCTAAGAGCCAAGCGATTCGGCGTTCCATCTCTTTTACCGCTGTATCGAGTGCCGCAAGGATTGCGTCAAGGTCAGCGAGGCCAACCGCTCGAAACTCGTGCCCAGGGTGATCACCCCATGCGCTGAGCAGCAGCGCGGTCGGGTCGATGCCGCCGATGATTACGCGGCCTTGCCTTGATGCGGCTGCATACCCGGCAAGCAGGCCGTAGGTGCCGACGGATTTACCTGAGCGGGTCGCGCCTTGCAGACCAACGTGCCAGGCGTCGCCGATGAGGTCGAGGGTGAAGTCTGCACCGCTATCGACGCGCCCGAGTAGGGGTGCTCCGTCGATTATCTCGAACGAACCAGCACGAGGGGCAGCGAGTAGGTCGATAGGTGGGGTCGAGCGCCAAGTGATCTGCACCCGCTCGGGAGAGGGTCGGGCTACCGCCACCTGATCGTCACGCATCTTGAGCACTGGGGCATAGCCGATTGCGCGCTGCGCGATCTGCTGAATAGTGCTGGGTAGGGTTTGCGGGGCGTCGAGCATGCAAGAGGTTTCATGCTTGGTAAAGCGCGCATCGGGTAGACGCCTCGGGCGTTTGAGCGCGGTTTCTTCGTCGCGTACCTCGGGCACGAGCGCGAGGTCGCGGGCGACCCTGTAGCCGTCGCGGCGCTGTTGCTTCGCTTTGCGTCGAGCACGGAAGCGACGCAGGTCTGAGGTAACCGGCGTGATCGCTGGGAACGCCCAATGAGACATGATCGCGCTTGCCACGCACCCCGCGCTCATAATCCAGTTCCAGGGTGCAGGGTTTTGAAACCACATCCACACTGTGAGCGATGCCCAAGCGAGCGTGACCGCGCAGGCCGCGAGAGTATGCCAGACGCCCCGCGCAACACCGGCAAGAATTGTGAGCGCCAACGCCTCATTGTGTTCGTGCGCCATGAGTCGCACCACCTTTCTTCTGAGGAGTGCCCGCGTGACCGCTTGCAGGTCACCGCACGGCTTGGCTACCGTTCGGGCGGCGGGTTGTTACCGGGGCGACGCCTTGTGGCTTCGCCAGCCGGGGAAGTCTCGGTCGTGTAGAGCCAGTTGATCCTCGTTAAGCTCGCCTCTGTCATGCGCGGCACGCTGCTCTTTCAGCCAGACGGCAAGCGATTTCCTCCGCTTGTTCTCGTTGCTGCTCATGTCTAACCCTCCAGTTCAACGAGGTCTGAGCAGCGGAAGAACAACCCCGAAGCGGCGGCGCGCCCCTCTGATGCAGGCACAGCGTAGTGATCGACCTCGACGCCGATCGGGGCGTGACTCATGGGCTGCACCTCCGGCTGACGGGCAGCGGGCATGGTGATGTTGATGAGCGCCGCCTTGCCGGTCTCGGGAGTGTGCAGCGTTTGGAGCGTCCACAGCGGCACCCCGTCACGGTCTGTCTTGTGCGTGCCGTCCATTTCGGTCTTCGGTGCGACCGTGAGCACGACCAGCGACTCATCTTCTGCGATTCTGAAAGCCATGACGACCTTCCTCTCTGTTCACGTTCGCGAATGTGTTCGCGAACGTCTGATACTGTACGCGTTCGCGAACGTGTTTGCAAGTGACGTGTGCGAATGCAACCGCGAACGAGTACGCTTAAGGTATGGCTCGCAAACCCGGCACTCCCAGCTACTCCACCGAGCAAGAGACTTCCCTGGAAGGTCTTGCGGACATTGCCCGTGAGTTTGACGTGCTAGCCGCGCGTCTCAGCGAGGCCTCGAAAGCCGCCAAAGCCGAGAACGGCGATCTTGCCGACTTCATGAGCGAAATAGCCGCAGTGCGTGATAAATACGCGAACTTCGAACGAGCTCTCGCAGAATACAGCCTCCATCGCGAAGGCCTTACCCAACGTTCTGCCGCGCACTTGCTCAACGTGGGCGTATCTACAGTTAGCCGTTGGTCGCAGCTCCCCATCTACTTCGAGCGTGTAGATTCGGAAGACCCGCGATAGTGGTTGATCCTGTGGCCATTGCTGGCGCTGCATTCACATCGGCGTTCACGGAGCGAGCGAAATCGCTCGCGGACTGGCTGGTGCGAAATGTTGTCTCTATCATCATCCTGGCCTTGCTCTTTGGGATGCTGGTGGAGACTGCTTCTCACAATGAACTACGGGTTGGCCTTGCAGATGCGGCGTATCGTTTAGCGTTCATATTCGGGGAGAATGATCCGCAGTGGCTTCATGCTTTCATCACGTGGTTTAGCCGTCCGGCGCTTGAGCCGCTGGCGTTCGTTGGAGCTTTGCTTTCTGGGCTGCTTGTTTTTTGGTGGTCTGCGAAGTACGCACATGAAGCTAGTTGGCTCTTGTTGCTCCTCAGCTCGTTGTCACTCGGCTCGGAAGTCATAAAAATATCCTTCTACGGATTTATCGGCGTCACCGCGGTTTTGTGGACAGCCGCACTGATATTTATCCGACAAAGCCCTTATGGTGAAGGCCGATTCTGGCTGTCTCCTACGTACGTGGTTGAGAATGCCATTCGTGGAATCGTCCTTTGGGGTTTAACGCCGTTGACTTTAATTTTTCGGCTCGTCAACGGGCTTATCGATACAGTAACTAGCGAGAAAAGGGAGAGGCCTGCGGCTAAGGGCGCAGTTGCACGATCACCGTTACAGTGATGCGCCTCCACTCTCAGACGAACTTGTCGCCAGAGCAAACGTGCGTTGCTCAATCTTGGTGCAGGCATTGGTAACGAATTCCGCTACTTGCGCCTGCGTCTGCGGTAGGTACTTCGCGCCCGGCTGAAGGTGCCCAGCCCACAATGGGCGAACGGTGCCGTATTGGTCGAAGTACATTTCGAGGTGGTGCCGTGCAACAAACTCAGCGAAGCCACCGGGCATTGCGGGAATGTTGAACTGCGGCGCAATGGGGTGATCTCCGAAGAATGCCCGAAACTCGCCGTTTTGAATGGCTGCAAGCGTCAAGTCCCAATAGTCCGACTTTACTTTGTTGCGCACCAGGTTCAGGTTGGTATCCCTCGTTGGCCGACCTGTCTGCGGGTCAGCGTAGACCGGCATCAGCATGAAGTTTCCGCGTGCGTGGGCGAGGGTGGCGAACGGAGCGAACAGCGCGTTGACCTCGGCGAATGCGCCTTGATCGTGAAGGTTAAGGAGGCGTTGCACGTTGTTTGTTGGGTGACTGAGCGTGAAAGTCTCTCCGTACCAAAGCTGAATTGCGCGCTTGTAGGTAGTCCAAAACGAGTGCATCGAGTCGGGCGAGGCATGGAACCCGAGCATCAGTACCTGCGTTAGCTCGTCGGAGAGTGCGATCTTGTCGCAGTCCTGGCCGCTCAGCTTGTAGAGTAGCCAGTTTCGCACCGGCTGTGACTCGTTGTATCGCTCGCGCAGCACCTCACGCTTATAGTCGTAAACGGCCGGAGGTAGGGGCATCGGCTCAGCTGCAGGGGCGGCATAGGTCGGAGACGCTGCGAGCGGGGAGGCCTGCTCAATGCTGGCATTCTGCACGGCTGGTACGCGGCTGAGAAGCTGCACTCGGTCACCGTGAATCGCGACTTTGTGTTGTAAGCGCGCAGCGTGCTTGATTCTGTTGAGACGGTTGTCGCGGGCGAGGCGTTCGTCAAAGGTCTTGTTGGGTTGCCCATCAAGTATGCCGGTGCCGTCCGGCATGGCTATGAACACCAGCACCCCGTGCTCGTTGAGTTGCGCTGCATTGGCGCGTGGGTAGATGAAATCGTAACGGTCCTTCAGCCGCTCCTCACCGGTGTGAGCGTCGGTCACCTTCGTTGTGCTGACGTACTCCTCGCGGGTCAGGCCGGCTTTGGTCGCCCAACTCGGCACGCGCATCAGACGGCGAGCATCGCGTGCTTCGGCGGCACTGATCTTTCCGCGAAACTTCCAGTGGTAGCCGCCAGGCTTCATCCACTGGTAAAAGGCCTCGCTCGTCCAGGTGCTTTTGCACGCGACACGAACGCCGAGATAGAGGCAGACCAAGCCGACAATCAGCGCAACCGCAAAGGGGAGCAAAGTGTTTGGTGCTGTGACTACGGCGGCGGGTACCTTCGCGGCAACTCGCACGATGATGCTCAGCAAGAACGCCGAGAGCCCAAGAAGCGCAGCAGCGATAAGTGCTGAGATGAAGAACCGTTGCAGCGGCGGTGTCTGCGGATTGATACGTGGGTGGTGCTTCGTTGCCATATAAACGGGTTCCTTCTCGCAGACCCCGAAGGGTGTTAGATCAAGCTCATTAGAAACTGCATAATCTAACATACATAGGGCGATGGCTGGCCTTCCAGCATGGAGAGGTGACTCGCCAAACCACGCCCCCTGCCTGGGCTTCATTTGCCCAGCAGATCGGGTTGCGTCTACACGAGGCGCGAA